>DASPWL010000053.1:0-3351 GCA_035637795.1 Minisyncoccota bacterium
CGGTTTCAAAAACTCGGTATTCGTACCGTGCGGGACTTATTGTGGCATATACCAGTTAGATATGACGACTATTCTGAAATCAGCCTGATTAATGAAGTCGAACCTGGGAAAAAGGTTAATATTCAGGGGCAGATAGTAAAAATGTCGAGCCGCCGGATTTTTCCGCGTCATTTGACCATTGTAAATGCCGTGATTAAAGATAGTACAGGAGCGATTAGGGCAGTCTGGTTCAATCAGCCCTACATTGCTAACACGCTGATTGAAGGCACCAGAGTAAGCTTAGCCGGAAAAATTCAAATTGATAAAAAGGGGCTTTACTTATCCAGTCCCATTTACGAAAAGATTTCAGAGGATCCTTCGATAGCCCCAGTTAAATCTCTAACCCATACGGCTAGATTAGTGCCGATATATTCGGAAACCGATGGCATCTCATCTAAATACCTCAGGTTTCTTATTCAGCCTCTTTTGCAACAAATTGAAATTGAAGATCCTCTTCCGCCTTCGATATTGCAGCAGCTTAAACTGCCATTATTGGGAAAATCAATTCGGGGCATTCATTTTCCTCAAACTGTAATGGAAGCGGAACACTCAAAAGAAAGATTGGCTTTTAATGATTTGTTGTTTTTTCAGCTTAAGGCTCTATTAGAACGCCGGAAATATAATCAGCTTAAATCAGTACCTATTTTATTCGATAAGGAATTTATTCAGGATATCATTGCTCATTTGCCCTTTAAGCTTACTCGAGATCAAAAAATAGCCGCTTGGGAAATTCTCCAGGATTTAGAAAAATCGTATCCTATGAACCGGCTTCTGGAAGGAGATGTGGGCAGTGGCAAGACGGCCGTGGCTTTAATTGCTGCCATCCAGGTAGCCCGACACAAAGCCCAATCAGTTCTTTTAGCCCCTACAGAAGTGCTAGCTAATCAGCATTTTAAAACCATTTCTCAGCTTATTCCCAAAGGAGCGGCTTCATTGGGACTTATTACCAGCTCAGGGGCCTCTGTTAATGGGCAATCTGTTTCAAAACAGCAATTAAAGAAGATGGTACGTTCCGGTGAGATTGATATTTGTATTGGTACTCACGCAGTTATACAGAGAGATGTTAATTTCAATAATCTTGCCTTGGTTATTATTGATGAGCAGCATCGATTTGGCATTAAACAAAGGTCAAGTCTCATAAAAACCGAGCGCTCAACATCAAAGCAGACTATTCCTCACCTGCTTTCAATGACTGCTACTCCCATCCCCCGCACCCTAGCTTTGACTATCTTTGGTGATTTAGATATCTCGATACTAAAAGAAAAACCGAAAGATCGCCAGCCCATTATTACAAGAATTATTTCTTCTCGAGAACGTTCTCAGGCGCACAAATTTATTCGGGAACAGATTTCTTCCGGCCGACAGGTATTTGTTATTTGTCCGCGCATAGATGTAGCCGAAGCTGCTTTAGGAATAGTTTTGAATCAGTCAAAGCAAAGTTCGCTCGAGCAATTGTGGTCGGAAGTGAAAGCAGTGGAGGCAGAATTTAAGAGGTTATCAGAAGAAATCTTTCCTGATCTGAAAATAGCCAAGCTGCACGGTAAAATGAAGGCGCGAGAAAAACAGCAAGTTATGGATAATTTTAAAAAAGGCCAGTACGATATTCTCGTCGCTACATCAGTTATTGAAGTTGGGATTGATATTCCTAATGCTACCCTTATGGTTATTGAAGGCGCTGAGCGGTTTGGATTAGCTCAACTTCATCAATTTAGGGGCCGAGTGGGTCGAGCTGCTCACCAGTCCTATTGCTTTTTATTTCCTACCGGCGACAAATCTTACCACCAGCGTTTGAAGGCTTTTGTCGAGTCAGATGACGGCTTTGCGCTGGCAGAAAAAGACATGGCCCTGCGCGGACCAGGAGAATTTTTTGGCTTAAAGCAATCAGGTGTGCCAGATTTGACCATGACAGCTCTAACAAATATGGAATTAATCAAAAAAGCCCGCATGTACGCGCGGTTTTTACTGAAAGAAGATTCGTCACTTCAAAAATATCCGGTACTTAAACAGCAGCTCGAGACCTTCCAGAGATTGCATCATTTTGAGTAGGAATAATGGTTTTTCTAGTTTTAGGTGTTATCCAAAAACCCATATATTTGCCGAACATAAGCCGAGTTTGGGCATCCAGGGCTGGTAAGGCGCCAAAAACGATAAAGTTAATCGGGAATAAAAGCCATTGAAGTACCATCCACAGCCATTTGAACTTTCCATAATTAGGCGGTCTTGGCGGTAGCAAAAGAATACTAATCGCCGCCGAGGTAATTAGCCCAACCATAGCTAGATTCATGATCCAGGAAGTAATCCGGGGTAAGTTATATGATAATACAGTTCTGGTAAAAGTCGGTCCGCCCAATATAATAGGCAACCAGCCTAGGAGAAAGATTATAAGAGCATTAGTGGAACTGGAGTGAGTTTTTTCGGTCATCGTAAAGGCAAAGTGCAATTTTTTAGTTCGTGATATTTTTTTGTTTTTAAGAAAGCCAAAAAGAAAATACGGATTATTTTCGACGCCATAATGCCAACGCCGAATCTGTTTGTATTGATTTTTAATGGTCTGCCAAAAAGTAGAGGCAACATTAGCATCCATATATACCGGAAAATATAAGGGTACAGTTCGCCAGTCACCATCATATTGAAGCAAACATTGCCAAAAAATGCGAGAATCTTCCGAGACAACATTTTTCTGCCAAAAACCGATATCAATAAGAGCCTGAAGGCTAATTGATTGGGAAGAAAAAGTGATTAGTTGTTCGGGTCTGGCCTGCTGGATCATCTGCCAGAACGTAGTCGAAAAAGCAAAGACTCGAGCAAAAGCGGGCGCTTCCCAAATATTGTTTACAAAAAGCGGAATGGGCTGGAAGGACGAGCGAAGAGGCTCTTCAGCTATTAAATAATGCCAGGTGAGACAAGCGAAGAAATCTGAATGAACTACGGTATCTATGTCGAAGACCGAAACAATAAATTGCTTATAGGAAATATTTAGTGAATCGATTACTTTTTCTTTCACATATTGTCCAGCCCAAGCTTCATTTGAACCTTTCCCACGCATCTCCCCCGGCAGCTTATCCGGATGTTCAGTTATAATAAATTTTAAAAATTTACTGCCGAACTCTTGTTTAATAGTTTGCGCGATTATTAAGCCCGACTCCCCGATCCGCTCTTCTATAGCTAAAACAATAATAAGTTTATCTAAGGGATAATTGATGTTGGTTAATCCTAAAAAGCTTTCCCGGATGACTGATAGAGGTTCTGTAGACATAGGCAAAATAACAATATGGTATATATCCTGCCAGGCCAAGTCTTTTAAAAGTGAAG
>DASPWL010000054.1:0-1971 GCA_035637795.1 Minisyncoccota bacterium
CTTCAATATTCCATTGCCCAGGTTTCCAATCTTTCCATAACTCAATCCCATTTCTTTCCAAAAATTCGCTTCCATGATGCATTTTTAATAACTTCCAATCCGATTTATATCGATATTCATTCCATAAATCTTCTGCCACAATAACATCTAAATCATGACATTCTTTTAGATTTCTAATTCCCAGTTGACCGCTTCCAAAGACAGCGTATTTACCTGGTGGTAGATTCAATTCTCTCAAGCGAGCAAATAATTCTTTATTCATATTTTCTTAGGCAGTTCACGGTGGACATTGCGAGCCGCTTTATCCAAGCGCATACCGACAAAAATCGGTTGGCGCATAAGACCATCATCTGTCCATTCGCTAAATGACACCTCACAAACTAATTTGGGCTTTATCCAAGTAACCGGCATGTTAGTTTTAGGCGGATTTTTGAATGCCGGCTCTTTCTGCATCAATGGCTTCATTTTCTTATATACCAGGTCCAATTTTTCTTCATCGAATCCACCGCCAGTGTGACCAATGTAGACTAATTCGCCTTTTTCGTATACCCCTAGGACCAGCGCTCCAAAATGCTTGCGGCTGCCCCTTGGTTCAGTAAAACCAGCAATAACTGCTTCCTGGCGCTGATGAGTTTTAATTTTAAGCCAGTTATGGCCTCGCACTCCAGGTTTGTAGGTACTGGTTCTATCTTTAGCTAGAATTCCCTCCAAGCTATGCTCCTGGGCTCGTTCAAAAAAAGCAATGCCCTTATCTTTGATCGCTTCCGATATTTTCACGTCTTTACCCACTGGCATAATATAATCAAGATATTTTCTTCGTTCCGTAAGCGGCAATCTTTTCAAATCATGGCCATCTAGATACAAAATATCAAATACGTAATAAACAAGATTGCCCTCGCCCGTCTTGGCATAATTCTGGATTAACTGAAACCGGCTCCGGCCCTGCTTATCTAATATCACTACTTCCCCATCCAGCACTGCATCGTGTTCCAGTTTCTCCAAGTCTTTTACCACTGAAGCAAATAACTCATTAAAAGAGAGGTCATTACGAGAATATAATTTTACCTTCCCTTTTTCTATTTCAGCAATGGCCCGATAACCGTCCCATTTGATTTCAAAAAGCCAATCTTTTTTATCAAATGGTTTATCTACTAGCGTTGCCAGCATCGGTTTGACCCGATGCGGCATAGGTCCTGCGGGAATATCTTTTAAATTCAACATAGTTTTTAAGCTGTCGGCTAATTGCGACACTCGGGCAGGCTGGGGCTCATTAATGTATTAATCAATGTGGCAAGGGTTGCAATTAGCTGACAGCTTAACTTGACTTTTCCACTTGCTCAATCGTCTTCTTAGATTTTACCGATTTATCCTGTTTCGTAACGTTTTTCTTGCTGGCATATTGGTCATCCGCTTTTACCAGCAGCCAAGCTTTTTTATCACCGCTCCGAAGTTTAATAAGCGCAAATTCCCCTTTCAATTTTTTGCCACTCAAAATAAAAGTGATATGACCCTTATGCAAACCGGCCAAAAGCTCCTTTTCTGCTTCTTTTTTATTAGCTGTATTTAAGGAAGTATAACTACCTTCATCCCAAATGATTACCGGACCCGCACCATAGTTGCCTTCGGGAATGACGCCTTCAAATTTCCGGTATTCAAGCGGGTGGTCTTCAACCATCATAGCCAGGCGTTTATCCTTTGGATCCAAGGATGGTCCTTTAGGAACAGCCCAGCTCTTCATTACGCCTTCCATCTCTAATCGAAAATCGTAATGGAGCTGGCGCGCATGATGTTTCTGGACAACAAAATGGAGGGAGCCATTATGATGGATTTCCCTCCCTTCCGGTTCAGGTGTCTTAGTAAACTTCCTCTTTTTTTTATATGTATCTAAACCCATAGATTAATTACGGATTACAATCCCTTGTCTATCTCCTTTTTAAATTGCTCAAAACTTAAAGCGCCGTTATACCCAAT
>DASPWL010000055.1:0-6517 GCA_035637795.1 Minisyncoccota bacterium
CTTTCGAGTTTTTCACGCCAATTTTGGCGGAGATTTTTCTGCATGTGCTGAAATGAGGAGCGCATGTAAAGAGAGAGGTATACAGTTTTAATAAGCCAATAAACATCAAAAGTGATGATAAAAGCAGCTGCAAATATCGGAGCTTTCAGAGAAATAAAAAAAACGAAAGCAAGCGTAAGCCAGGCTAAAAGACCAGGTAAAATTTCTAAAGCCCGGTAAAGCAAGCGGTCCGTTCGATTAGTAAGTTCATTAGCTCTCCCTAGATGGAGATACTCGTGCATATTGGCATATATTAGACCATGAATCTATAAATAAAACAAGATTAAACCCTCAATACGAGGTCATGAAGCATGAGAGTTAAATCAATTAGTCCGTTTTTCGAATTGGTATCAAGAGTAAGAAGATTTTGATACATCTGAAAGAGAGATTCCATAGGAAATTGCTTAATCTGGTTATAGGTCTTTCTGGCTACAAATAGGTGGATACTAGCTTTTTTAGCAATGGCTTGAGGAGTGAATCCTCGTTGCGCCAGGTCTTTTACGATAAGAAGAGTTCGAAATTGATAAATGATCATGGTTAGGATGTAGTAAGGATCTCTTCCTTGATCAATTTCTTGAGACAGGAGAATTAAGGTTTTTGACTTGTCTTTCCGAGTTAAAGAATCAATAAGGTCGAAAATGTTAAGATCTGTTTTTGTAGTTGTCAAAAGCTTTATATCATCGTCGGTAATTGGATGATTTCCGACATAGTTGGCAAGTTTATCCAATTCATTGCCGATGAGCGATGTATCGTTCCCGGTAAGAGCAAGAAGTTTTTGAATGGCCAGAGGATTAATTGAGCATCCTCTAAAAACACATTCTTTCTTGATCCAGTTTGACAGCCCGGGACTAGTAAGTAATGGAAAATATTCTACGGTATTCTGGTCGGAGTTAATTTTTGTAAAGAATTGTTTGCTTGATTTGGTTAACTGTTCAGCATCGGCTTCTTCTTGAAATACAACAACAATATCTTTGATAATTTGAATATTATGGCTGTCAATTAAGTCGGCAATGCTTTGGACAGCCATAAGCTGACTAAATACATGTTTCACTACAATAAGTTTGACTTCGGGAAAGAATGAGAAATTCTTGATGGCCTGTTCAAAAGTTGGGAGATAATTTTCTTGACTAAAATCGAGGATGAATAGATTGATAGCCGGATGGTATTTTTCTCGATAATGATGGATAGTCTGGTTTGTCTTTTGTTGAACTCGATAATTATCAGGTCCATAGTAAAAAATAATCATTTTAAAAGATTGAGCGTTAAGAATTGATTATATATTCGATCCAGATTTTCCCTGGAGTAAATTTAATTTCTTGTCCTTTTGAATCTAAAAATAGTAATTTACTTTTTAGATTAGAGGGATCTTTTTCCCAGGTGCCTTGGATAAATGTGCCATTTTGATAAATTGTCGCTTTCCCCTGACCTTTGGTATCAACTTCAAGATATTGGCCTTCTTCAAAAGGCACGGAATGTGTTTCCAAAACGGCAACTACTGAAGTACGAACTTGTTGGTTATTGAGTTTGTCTATCTCCGGCTTATTATCTCGAGTCCTGACGTAAGTGTTAGTGGTTTTCTCATATGTCCAAGTAACTTGATAGGGAGATTCGTATGGAATGTTGATATTAGTCACTAATGAGGAAAGATTTTTTACCGGCTTTCCTTCTTGATGAGGATAACCGGCAAAAATATAATGGAATGAGTAGCCGGCCTTAACCGCATTCTCGATGAGCTTAGAATAAGTTGTAAAGCCATTATGGGGTGCTTTGATTCCCGGGATCCTATAATAGGTAGTGCCTTCATATACGAGCCCGTCAATATTGTCTAGTAATTTTGAATTCAATTGATCCAGGACTCCTCTCTCTCCGCCCCAATGGGCATAGATGACGTTAAAACTGGCTGCCAGAGGCAAAAAATCAGCTCGGGCTGAACGCACTGGGCCTATTTCGGCTGGGGCTTCACATTGGAAAATAGCCATTGCCCTGGTGACACCTTTAGAATTAACAGGCATTTCTACCACTACGTCAGCCATGCCAATACTTGAAAGCGGCCGATCTACTGCATCTCCAGGCAGCATGACTGCTACCGGTCTTCGGCCGGCATTTGGACAAGACATACCCGTCAGGCTGTTAGCGGGCATTATGGATTTTGATGTTGAGATTGGCGATTGAATTTCAGCATTGATTATCCTGATATCTTGATTCCACCAGATAAAAAAATAAATAATGCTGGCTAGAACGATAGTGCCAATGACCCACAAGATTGTGTTTATATTGAGTCGATTCATTTTATTTGGTGAACGGAACAAAAATGGGCCGAACGCCCGCCGATTTTTAGCCGGGTGATGACACCGCCATCGCGTTTAGCGCACCCCTGGCCAGTATGATGGTAGGCATGAGTGTAATCTTGAAAGCGGCCCTTTATTCCGGAAGGAAGACGGTAATCTGAATCGCTTGTTCCTTGGAGTAAGATGGCTTTTTTTAGGATTTTTTGGGTTGAGTTATAAAGTTTTTTAATCCTTTTTTCTGATAGTTTTTCAATTCGGGCCAATGGATGAATGCCAGTATCCCAGAGAATTTCATCAGCATAGATGTTGCCAATTCCAACAATAAAATTAGGATTCATGAGTACTTGCTTTAGGTTACCTCGTTTATTGCGGAAAAGTTCGGAAAATTGGCGGCGATTCAGTTCTAACGGTTCGGGTCCAAGGTTGGCTACGGCCGGGATGGTATCAATTTCATTGTCATGAACAAGCATAATTTTACCAAACCGGCGAAGGTCTGACAAAGCAAGCTGATAACCATTATTAAGAAAGATTATTAAACGGATATATTGATTTTTAGAATCGGTTTTTATAGCTCCCGAGCCGGTACTTATCCATTTACCATCCTGTTGTATCCATTTTCCATACAAAAGATGACCTGAGATTTTTTGATGGACAAAAATACTGTCTTTTCCGTCGATATTAATAACTATAAACTTGGCTCGGCGTTGAACGGCTGCAATTTTCCGGCTTTTAATCCGGCGTTCAAATTCTTTAATGTCGGTTGGATACCGGGTAATGCGAGGCCAATCGGTCCACATGCCGGTAATGGTATGGCCGATAATACGCTTGCGCAATTCGCGAACGGTTGTCTCAACTTCAGGTAATTCAGGCATATTTTATAAATTCAAAAATCAAGGTTAAATTAAAAACTTAATGGTTTCATGTCCGACCAATTTTTTCCATATTTCACATCAACTATAAGTGGTACATCAAGTCGGTATACCTGTTCCATAATACCGACGATAATGGGAGCTAATTTGCTAACTTGAGAGTGTTTTATTTCAAATACAAGTTCATCATGCACTTGTAAAAGCATCCTAGCTTCCGGTAGTAATTTATTTTCTTCTAAGTATTTTTCAACAGCAATCATAGCCAGTTTTATGAGGTCGGCTTCAGTGCCCTGGACAGGTTGGTTGATAGCCATTCGTTCAGCTTGAGCCTGAATTTGAGGGATACTTGAAGTGATGTCTGGCATAAGCCGTCTCCGACCAAAAAGTGTTTGTACGTACCCATGTTCAGCGGCAAACTTTTTCATGTCCCGCATATATCGGGCTACACCGCTGAACTCTTCGAAATAGCGGTCAATGAATTCTTTGGCTCGAATTCGATCAATTCCCGCCGCCCGACTGAATGCCAGTGGTCCCATCCCATAGATAATTCCAAAGTTCAGTACTTTTGCTTGTCGGCGCATGTCTTTAGTGATCTTATCGGCCGCGACATTGAAAATTTCTGAAGCCGTTCGGGCATGAATATCTTTTCCTTCCTGGAAGGTTTGAGTCATCTTGATATCATGAGCTAAATGAGCTGCTATCCGAAGTTCCAGTTGAGAATAATCAAATGAAACCAAGTCGAATCCTTTGCTAGCCACAAAAGCTTTTCTAAATTCCTGGCCGACGCCTTCCCGGGCGGGAATATTTTGGAGATTGGGTTCTTGAGAAGCAAGTCTTCCGGTAGCGGCGCCAGTTTGAAGGTAGGTAGTATGAATGCGCCCTTCCTTATCAGCTAATATAGGAAATGGTTCGAGATAGGTTGTCTTTAATTTTTGCAGTTCTCGATAGTCTAGGATAAGCGGTACCACTGGATGTAAGTCGCGAATTTTTTCCAGTTCGGAAGCGGCAGTTGATAGTGCTCCCCCGCCGGTCCGTCGAATTCTTCCTTTCAGACCCAGGTTAATAAAGAGAACTTCGCCTAATTGCTGGGGAGAATTGATGTTGAAATTAGTTCCGCATTGTTTGTAAATTTCTTGTTCGAGCTTAGTAATAGTTCTATTGACAGTTGCCAATAATTTTTTGAGTGTCTTCTGGTCGATACAAATCCCTCTTTGTTCCATGTGGGCCAATACTTTAATGAGTGGCATCTCGATATTTTCGAAAACATTGACCATCTCATTAGATTTTAATTTCTTTTCTAAAATTGGTTTAAGCTGCCAAATATAGGCCGGGCGAAAGTACGGATTCTGATCGGGCATAGTTTTGGTATGGGTGTAAAATATGGATTCAAAATCGTACTCCTTCCCATCCGGGTCGAGTAAATAAGCGGCAATCTGGACATCAAATAGTGGATTGGGAACTTCTAATCCGCTGGCAGTAAGAAATTTATAAATTCGTTTTAAATCATGGCCTATGAAGGAATATTTGGCGGTGAATACGGGTTTTAATTGGTTAATATCGCTGACAATATTAGTTTCAGTTTTGCTATGCCCTAAGATTAATTCGTTTTTTGGTGAGAGATCGAGTCCAAATGTACTTTTAGGTAATCTCAAGTCCTTAGTGACATTAATATGGGTGGCAGAAGGTAAGATTTTTGTTTGCTGAACAGGTTCACCGAAAGCTTCCGGGATGCGTCTGAGTAAAGAATAAAATCCGAAATCCTTGAATTTTTGTTCGAGAACTTTGCGATCGCAGTGATTTTGCCATTGGGCGGCATTGATGTCAAAGGTAATTGGCACGGTTCGGATAATCGTAGCTAATTTCTTGGAAAAAAAGGCCATATCTTTGTTTTCCCTAAGCTTAAGGGCAAGCTTTTCAGAAATTTTGCCGTTTTTTTCATGTTCGAGCGTTTCATATAAGTTCTCGAGGGAATTGAATTGTTGGATGAGGATAGAAGCAGTTTTTTCACCGATTCCCGGAACACCAGGAATGTTATCTGAAGGGTCGCCCTTTAATCCCTTAAAGTCGATCAGTTGTTCCGGTTTCAGGCCGAAGCGCTTTTTAACGGCATCTTCATCATAAGTTATCGTGTCGGTCACTCCCCTTTTGAGAGTAAATACAATAACTTTGTCATCTTGAACAAGTTGGAGCGTATCTAAATCTCCAGTGACAATGATTGTTTGCAAGTCATTGATTCTTTTAGCCTGTTCAGCCAGGGAACCGATGAGATCGTCGGCTTCATAACCCTCATATTCGAAAATAGGGATGCCGAAGGCTTGGACCACGTCCCTGACTAAAGGAATTTGAAGGTGTAATTCGTCAGGCCCTTTTACCCGATGGGCCTTATATTCGGCGAATTCTTCATGGCGAAATGTTTTGCCAGCCAGATCAAATGTGGCGGCAATATAATCTGGTTTTAAATCTTTTAACATCTTTAAAAGGACCGAAGTAAAACCATAAACTGCATTGGTAGGAATACCTGAAGGCGAATTTAAAGCCGGCAAAGCATGAAATGCCCGGTGAATAAGCGCGTTAGAATCGATAAGAATAAGTTTTTTCATGGATTGATAGTAATGAGACGACTAGTTTCACCAGTATGATTAATGTGGATGGTAATTCGATCTTGGGGCAATAATGGAACAATTCGTTCTGACCATTCAATTAGAATGATATTTCCGGGTGTGGAAAGGATTTTTTCAATTCCAAGAAGAATTAATTCATGAGGATCATTAATCCGGTAACAATCGATATGGTAGAGCTTGCCTTTATCTAACTCAAACTCTTTGATTAGGAGAAAGGTAGGACTTTTTACTTTCTCATCTACACCGAGTGCTCTAGCAAATCCTTGGATAAAAGTGGTCTTCCCGGCGCCTAATTCCCCTTCTAAAGCTATGACGGTTGCTTTAGCATTTGATTCTTTACGGACTTTAGCCGCCATATTGGCGGCTAAAGTCTGCGTCTGGACGGGGCTATCCGACACTATTTGCATGGTGCATAGATTACGCTTTTTTGAGTACTTTTTCAACGGTTTTTAAATAGAAAAGGCCCAGAATGTAAACGGTCTGGGCCTCGGGCGGGTGCCCGAATGTGAGGACGACTGAAGGAACTCACGGATCTCTGGGCGGAGGCGGGAGAACTCTGCAGGGATCGTAAAGATAGGTGCCGGTGTAGCGGACGCAGGGATCGACGGATTGCTGACGCTGGGCTCTGGGGGCGATGCTGGTACCAGCGATGGCCAGCGCTCCTTCTTGAATGCGATCGTAACGGCTGTCAATGTGTCGT
>DASPWL010000056.1:0-2275 GCA_035637795.1 Minisyncoccota bacterium
CTCGTGGGAATGGGGATGTTGCCGAGTTTAATTTGGCTGGTATTTTATCTGCGCAATGACGCCCATCCAGAGCCAAAATACCTCATTACTAAAACATTTCTGATGGGAATTATCCTTTCGCCGCTGGCTGTACTTTTTCAGCGATTGTTTGCGGACATTACGGCGACGATTGCCCCAGGAGTATTTCAAACTAGAGGGCCGAGCTTTTTTCTCTGGGCAGCATTGATTGAAGAGCTGGTTAAATTCTTCGCCGTTTACTTTATTGTCATAAAAAGCCCGGAATTTGACGAGCCGGCCGATGCCATGATTTATCTGATTACAGCCGGTCTTGGCTTTGCGGCTATGGAAAACATTTTAGTGCTTTTTAGAGTCGCGCCGGATGGATTTATGGCTCCCGGGGCATTCGCTGATGCCATTAGGATCTGGGGCTTGCGTTTCATTGGCGCCACTTTTCTCCATGCGCTCTCATCAGCCCTAATTGGTTACTTTCTGGCTCTTTCATGGTTTTTCGATCATCACCGCAAAAAACTTTTGCTGATTGGCATTATTATCGCCACTTTATTTCACTTTACATTTAATATGTTCATATCTGCTTCGACGACGCCCGAAATTTCTCTATTCTATGCTACCGCCCTTTTAGTAGGCATGGCGTTTCTCGTTTCAATTCTATTTGATAAAATTAAAGAACGGCACATTAAAAGTGCGACCGGATTCTTCCCATTATGAAAGATTATTTTGATGACAACGAATACGACTATGAGCCTCCGCTGACAAGAAACTCTCGCCATAAATCAAAGCCCGAAGGACAGCTCACTGTGGATGTTCATCAAGAGGGCGACTACATTGTGGTGAAATCTACTGTTGCCGGCGTGAATCAGGATGATATTGATATTAATATTACCAGCGACAAGGTAACAATTCGAGGCATCCGAAATCCCGACCGCCGAATAAACCCCGAAGATTACTACCACCAAGAACTCTACTGGGGACCGTTTTCCCGCTCAATTATATTGCCGGTTGATATTGATGTTAGCGGCGCCAGAGCTTCAATTAAAAATGGTATGCTTACTATTCGCCTGCCTACATTAGAAGCCCGCCGAAGTCGGAGAATTAGAATAGAAGAGTTATAAACCCGTTGTGGTCAGGGAGGAATTTGAACCCTCAAGGTTACATATACTTTTTTACTAAAATTATTTTTTGTTCGATATCAATCTCCGGGCTTGAAAGATCCTTTTTTAGCTTAGGAATGAATAATGCCGCAACTGCATTCATGTCGTCACTATCATCTTCATCATCACAGGCACTGAAAAGATACCAACAAGCACGCCCAAGTTCTTCGAATGAGTTGTAAGTTATGGGTGTCACTACTTTTTCTTCAGTAATAGTAGCGTTTTTAAAAGTCGAGAGAATTTTTTCATCAAAATAATCATACTTCAATTTCTTTAGATTTTTTCTAGCAAATTCAAGAAGTTCACCCATGTATCCCGAATTTGTATTATAAAAAAGAACCATCGTACCTTCCTTCTTCAACCACGAATATGCTCTATTAATAACTTCTTCCAGTACTTCCTGCCTTTCAAGAACACCGAGAACATGCGCAAAAATTATAATATCGAAGGTTTCCGGATCAAATTGTACATCTTGGATTGATTGATTTAAATATATAGCCTGTGGAGGTCTAACATCAGGATCATTTTCAACAATCGTAACGTGGTTAGGATTTTGCAAGGCTAAACTTATGTATCCTTCCCGGCCTCCTATATCTAAAACTTCATCACTCTTTCCAATCAAAAGATGTTTTGATAAGTAACCTAGTAAGACAGTGTCCTCATCTGATATTATCTTAAACTTCCTATACTCCGGAGTATTTTCAACTTTTGTCCTTTTCATTTGTGTATCTTTACCGTACGGCTCGAAACCATTTTATCAAAAATTCCTGATTCTCCGCGCTTCGCGCGGCCACCGAAAAAATTGGCGTTGTTGCGAAAAGTCAGATTTTGGTGCCCTCGAGAGGATTTGAACCTCTAATCCCTTGCGGGAACAGCGTTCTAAGCGCTGCGCGTATACCAGTTCCGCCACGAGGGCTTATAAGCAACCCATACTACAATAAAATTCACATTTCCTCAACTTAAATCCGACCTTAAGGTCGGATTTAAGACTCTTGTATTGTTTATCTATCTAAAAATATCCCGAGTGAATATTGATGCCAGTGTATTTAATATAACACCCACACCCAAAACAACTGCTGCACCAAAAATACCATTTTTAATAGTAG
>DASPWL010000057.1:0-7464 GCA_035637795.1 Minisyncoccota bacterium
AGGTGGAACGACCACTGCCGGTTCGCTGCCGTTCGCAAGTAGGTTCCTGGCTTCCTGGAGTTCTGGGGTTCGTTGATCTCTGGGCTTCTGGTCACCTCAACGCCTGTTCGTGTTTCACGAACAGGCGTTCTTCTTTTTTTAAAAATATGTGCTCTAATATATCTGGATACTAGGCTAATCTGCCGGCGGTCAAGGCTTCCGGCGGCCGAATTCTAGGGCTATGCAGGACAGAATGAGAGCGGTTACGGCTTCTCTCAGCGTGCCTCGCTAGTTTCTCTTAAAATAACAATACTTGGTACAAGATATTGGAGGATTATAGATCCCAAATACGATACAGCCCTGAGAGAATTTGAGGGGCAGTGGTAAAGATGATATCTTGTACACGGCTCCGTGTGGCAGAATCGCAACGGCAACCGCAACGTGCCTTACCTCAACAGGAACGGCTCGAAGCGCAAGCTGAACCTGAACTGGAACGACAACAGGTGGAACGACAACTGCCGGTTCGCTGCCGTTCGAAACTACTGTTATTTTTACAAACCCCGCCTATTTAGGCGGGGTTTGTGCTTGTTTGTACCAAGCTCCGAGCATTCTCCCTATTTCACTAAGAGATTCAGAGAGCGCCGTGTATTTTTTGTTATCCATTGATCCGGTTTCCCAAGCAATCTGCAAAAAGAACTTTAACAGATCAAAAGTTCCGATTGCTTTCTGAATGTATGGCAGCTTCTTGTCTTTTGTGAGATAACTTGCAGTAAACATCAGCTCTGCGGTATCTATGAAAAGAGAGTCAATCTTGCCTCCAAGCGTATGCCGAGATTTCTTTGGAAAATGTACGATATATTCTTGCCAAAGCTTGTATGCCCCGATTAGCCTTTGAATAATCGACATTGAAGGCCTGGTAGGGGGGGGGCTTAAACGAATTAGATTTCTTATGAAAATCAAACTCACTCATAAATTTGAAGATATAATATCCGTTGAAAATCTACTTGAGGCGTGGCGCGGGTTTGTCAGGCGCAAACGTGATAAAAAAGACGTTCAAGAATACTATCGCAGTTTAATGGACAATATCTTGGAGTTGCACCAAGACTTGGAAAATCATAGCTATAAACATGGTGGATATCAAGCATTCAATATCTCCGACCCAAAGCCCAGGAATATTCATAAGGCAACTGTTCGTGATCGCCTCCTTCATCATGCCTTACACCGTTTATTATATCCACTCTTCGATCGGACATTTATTGTTGATTCGTACTCCTGCCGGGTAGGAAAAGGATCGCATAAAGCCTTGAACAGATTCCGAAATTTTGCCTATCGGGCATCTGGAAATCACACGAAGACTGCTTGGGTGCTCAAATGCGACATCAAGAAGTTTTTTGCCAATATCGACCATGCAGTTCTGAAGCAGATTCTTGCTATGTATATCCCTGATCAAGATATTCTCTGGCTTGTAGACAGAATCATTGATAGCTTTTTCACTCGACCTAGTGTCGGTCTTCCCTTAGGCAATCTTACTTCTCAACTCTTAGTAAATGTCTATATGAATGAGTTTGATCAATTTATTAAACATTGTTTGAAAACCAAATACTATATCCGCTATGCGGATGATTTTGTAATCCTATCTCCTGACAAATCGTGGCTTGAAGAATTATTGCCAAAGATGGGAGATTTCTTATTTGAGCGTCTCAAACTCGAACTTCACCCAAACAAGGTTTCAATAAGAACCATGGCTTCAGGTATCGATTTCCTCGGCTGGGTGCATTTTCCGGAGCATCGCGTACTAAGAACAACAACAAAAAGGCGCATGTTCAAGCGAATGAAACGAAATCTTTCTATAGAAACTCGAGTCTCGTATCTTGGATTACTTAAGCATGGGAATACACAAAAGATTTTAGAAAAGATCGGAATGTAAATATTTACTCCCGAGGTGATTTAATCGTTTGCCCGCCTAAATTTTTGGACCATAAAAGATCCTATGCCTTGGCTTAGTCAAAAAACTTAGGCGGGTTTGCTCCGGTAGGCAAATTCTTTTAAAATTTACCCTATGAAATAATTTTAAATTATCCTTATGTTTCATTATATTTATGTGTTAAAATCAATAAAGGATGGTAAATTCTATACAGGATTTACAAAGAATTTAAAATTAAGATTTAAGCAACATCAAGACGGGCTCGTTGCATCTACTCGAAAACGTAGACCCTTTGAGCTTGTATATTTCGAAGGATGTCGAGATCGAAGCGATGCAACTCATCGAGAGAAATATCTCAAAACATTTTATGGAAAGATGTTTATTAAAAATAGGCTTAAATCTTATTTAACAGGGTAAATATGCTATTCAGTACTTCCTCGGGTGCTCGCATTGCCATCAATGGATTTGGTCGGATCGGACGCGCTTTTTTTAAGCTGGCTCAAGAAAAAGGCAGTCTTGATGTGGTGGCTATCAATGACTTAGGCGATATTGAGACTCTGACCTATTTGTTAAGGTATGACTCCGTATATGGCCGCTATAAAAAGCCGGTCAGTATAAAAAATGATCCGCCGACCGGCGGAGGCAAAAGATATCTTGTTTTTGACGGCAAAGAAGTTTTGTTTTTACAGGAAAAAGAACCGACCAGGTTGCCGTGGGCGGAATTAAAGATAGATGTCGTAGTTGAATCAACCGGCGCCTTTGAAAGTTATGAAAAAGCTCGGGTGCATGTGCAGGCTGGGGCCAAACGAGTGGTGTTGACTGCTCCAGCTAAGGATGAGGATGCTCCTGACGCTAAAACTGTGCTCATGGGTATCAATGAAGAAGCGCTCAAGACTTGTGTCTTATCTTCAAATGGCTCGTGCACTACTAATTCCGCTTCACCAGTGATGCAAATTCTTTCCGAGAAATTGGGTGTGAAAAAAGCATTTCTCAATACGGTCCATGGCTATACGGCTACCCAGTCGCTTATTGACGGGCCGACGAAAGGCAGTGATGTGCGGCGCGGGCGGGCGGCGGCGGTAAATATTGTGCCCTCAACAACGGGAGCAACAATTGCAGTGGAACGGGCCATTGAAGCAGTAAAAGGAAAATTTGATGGCATGTCGATGCGGGTGCCAACGATTACCGGTTCGCTTTCGGCGATTACTTTCATGGCTAATAAATCGACAACTGCTGAAGAAATAAATAATATTTTTAAAGAAGCGGAAAAAGAAAAGCGTTGGCAGGGAATTTTTAAAACCACATCAGATCCTGTTGTTTCCACAGATATAATCGGCGATCCTTGTGCGGCAATTATTGATCTTTCATTGACAAAAGTAGTTGATGGCGATTTATGCGCGGTATTTTCCTGGTATGACAATGAGTTTGGCTATACTAATACGCTGGTTAATCATGTAATGAAAGTGGCAGAATATTTATAAAAAAGACTCCCCGTGATAGCGGGGAGCACGGAACTACTGACCGGACTACTCACGGTCTCTGGTTGCCCAGCCTTATCGAGTGAACCTTTCCATCCGGGTGCTGGAAGGAGCTACTATCATAGCTTTTGCATTCACTGAAGAGGGCGCAGTCTAATTTTACAAATCTTATATAACTTAGCAATGTCAGAATACATCCACGATTCAAAGGTTAAAGAACTTGAGCTTAAAGCAAATGAAATTCGCCAGTCTTTGATTGAAATGCTGGTGGAAGCGAAATCGGGTCATACGGCTGGACCACTAGGCATGGCTGATATTTTTACGGCATTCTATTTTCATATTCTTAATCACGACCCAAAAAACCCGGCCTGGGAAGAAAGAGACAGACTTATTTTGTCTAACGGCCACATCTCGCCGGTACGATATGCCGCCATGGCTTATGCCGGTTATTTTCCTTTGGAGGAATTAAAGACTTTGCGGAAATTTGGCACTAGATTGCAGGGTCATCCTGAGCGGGAAAAACTGCCGGGAATAGAAACAACATCCGGGCCGCTTGGTTCGGGTCTTGGTCAGGCAGCTGGCTATGCCTATGCGGCTCGAATGGATGAAAAAAAATTTAGAGTATACTGCCTTATGTCCGATGGAGAGCAGGATGCAGGCGCAACCTGGGAATCGGCGATGTTTGCCGGCAAAAATAAATTAAGCAATCTTACTGGTGTGATTGACCGCAATAATATCCAGATTGATGGCATGACGGAAGATATAATGCCTTTGGAATCATTAAAAGCAAAATGGGAAGCATTTAATTGGCATGTTTTGGAAGTAGACGGCCACAATATTGAGGAATTTGTAGGCGCAGTTGAAGAAGCCAAAGCAATTCACGAAAAACCAACCGTGATTATTGCCCATACTATTCCCGGAAAAGGAATTAAAGAAATAGAATTTGATTATTTGTGGCATGGTAAGCCGCCGACGCCGGAAGAAGCTAAAAAATTTCTTGATGAATTAAGAACGTTGCAAGGTAAGATTCAATCAGAACATCAGTGAAAATATTATATAAAAGGAGGGAGGTGTGCTTATGAAAAGATATTGTGGATGCAAACATCATTGGGTAGTGATGGCATTAGTTGTTTTGGCTTGGGTTGGAGGTATAGCTTTTTTCTGGTCAGAATTGGGAGCTACCTTGGTACTTGGTTATGAGAGTGATTTTTACTTGCGGGCATTAGTAGCTTTAGCATTATTAGCGATGGTCACAAATAAGAGCTGTAGTTGTTGTTGTGGCCGTGCTTGTTGTGATAAATGCATGGTAGAAGAAGGAAAACGTGAAATGTAAATATCCATGCTGAATCCCGGAGCTAAATTAATAGACAATTTATTCGACAAAACCACGCTTCAGATGGTAGCCACTCGGGATGGTTATGGAAAAGGCCTTGTGGAAGCAGGCCAGAAAGACGAAAAAGTAGTGGTTTTGTGTGCGGATTTGACCGAATCAACCCGGTCTCATTGGTTTGCTGAAAAATTTCCCGACCGCTTTATTGAAATCGGAGTAGCCGAGCAAAATTTAGCCCTTGTAGCTTCAGGGATGGCTAATTACGGTAAGATTCCGTTCATATCTTCTTACGCCACATTTAGCCCAGGACGCAATAATGAACAAATTAGAACTAATATTTCTATTAATAACGTGCCGGTAAAAATTGGCGGTGCTCATGCCGGTATTTCAGTCGGTCCGGATGGCGCGACTCACCAGGCCTTAGAGGACATTGCTCTTATGCGGGTTCAACCCCGGATGATTGTAATCGTACCCTGTGATGCTTTTGAAGCTCAAAAGGCAACTGTGGCGGCGGCTTTTAACGGCCAACCGACTTATCTTCGTTTTGGAAGAGAAAAATCTCCTGTCTTTACGACGCCGGATACACCTTTTGAAATCGGTCGAGCCGTAGTATTCCGGGATGGCAAGGATGTCGCAATTATTGGTTGCGGCATGCTTTTATATAATGCTTTGGTAGCAGCCGAAGAATTAGCCAAAGAAAAGATCGAATGTATGGTTATAAATTCTCATACGGTAAAGCCAATTGATGAGAGCACAATTGTTGCTGCAGCCCAAAAAACCGGAGCCGTAGTTTCAGTCGAAGAACATCAAGTTAATGGGGGTCTGGGATCGGCTATTGCCGAAGTTTTAACAAAAAATTATCCTGTTCCTCAAGAATTCATCGGTATCCAGGATCGCTTTGGCGAATCCGGCAGCCCAGACGAGCTGATAGAAGCATTTGGTCTAGGAGTAGATTCAATTAAAGAAGCGGTTAAGAAAGTTATCGCCAGAAAAAACTAATCAAAAACCGTCCTTCGGTATTAACTCAGGACGGTTTTTGATTACGCGCCTTTAATTTTGAGAAGTTCTTTGAGTTTTGAAAAATCATTGGCCAGGAGTTCTTTGATTCTAGGATCGCGCAGAGCGTGTTCGGGATGATAAGTTGGCAATAATTCGTAACTGCCAAGGTTAAATGTCCGACCATGAACATTATCAAGCGGCTGGCGCATACCGATGCCGTTGAGGGCGAGATTACCCAAAGTGACTACGATTAAGGGATTAATGGTTTTTACTTCCTCTTTTAGAAAGGTAGCATGCGATTTTATCTCTTTAGGAGATATGGCATGATCACGAGTTGGCAAATATTTGACAACATTAGTTACGTATACTTTATTTTTATCGATTCCTGCCAAACGCAGGAGTTGATTAAGAAGTTTTTCCGATGACTGATTGAGAGGTCGGGCTTTTTCAAATGCATCAGGATCAACTGTTTCTCCCACAAAAACTATTTTAGCGCCGATTGGCCCATAGCCAAAAACTAATTTCTTATCTTTGAATTTTTTTTGGATGGCGGTATGGATATGCTTGAGTTTTTGATTGTCAGTCATGGCTTTAATTGCACTAAATCTTACCATAATTATTTAAATCTGGCAAGACCTTCATGCTCAATTTGAGTTGATGAAATGAGCAATTTCTGCTATTATATTAGGACATTTCCTAGCAACTTTGCGGGCATAGTTCAGTGGTAGAACGCTGTCCTGATAAGACAGAGGTCCTTGGTCCGATTCCAAGTGCCCGCACACTTCGACTCGCTTTGCTCGCTCAGTGCCTTTGGCAGTTCTAGCGAGGCGAAGTGCCCTGAAGAATTTGAAGGGCTACAATTTAGTTATGGGCCGTTAGCTCAGCGGTAGAGCACCTCATTTGCAATGAGGGGGTCGCCGGTTCAAGTCCGGCACGGTCCACTGTATAATATTCTCATGCCTATCCGCTATCCGGTCCCATTTTTTTCGCAATATTCGGATATTAAATCGCATCTTTGGCAGTACCGGGGATGTGGAATTGTTGCATTAAAGATGATTTTGGATTTTTGGCATAAAAATAATAAGGATCTGCCTTCTCCAGCTGTCGAAAATTTGCTTAAAGAAGGGTTGACTGCAGGGGCATATATTAAGGATATCGGCTGGTCTCATTCGGGCTTGGTGGAAATCGGAAAGAAATTCGGATATTCCGGATACAATAAAGATCTGGCCCATATCCCTGTTCAAGAAGCTTGGGAAGAATTTAACAACGACCTTAAAAAATATCCAATTATGGCTTCAGTCTATAAGCGGCTTAATCCTAAAACTAATGCGGGTCATATAGTAGTTATAACCGGCATTGATGATTCCAATCTATATCTAAATGATCCCCTTGAAGGTAATGAGGAACGTGGTCGGCAAGTTATTCCGATTCAACAATTTATTGATGGCTGGAAGCAAAGATATATAGTTGTCCATCCAAGATAACTTTGCAAAATTTATTAGAGTTATATACTTAATTAAGTATTGAGAGGAGGTGTTTATGCCTCAAGTTACTCTAAATTATTGGGCGATCTTGGTAGCGGCTGTGGCTCAAATGGTAATTGGCGCTCTTTGGTATGGGCCATTATTCGGTAAAATGTGGATGCACCTCACTCACCGAACTATGGATGATATGAAGGGGCAGTCAGCAGGTTCGGCTTATGCGATGGGGTTCGTAGTTGCCCTTGTATCCGCCTATGTGTTGGCTCATTTTGT
>DASPWL010000058.1:0-5123 GCA_035637795.1 Minisyncoccota bacterium
TGTCGAACCTGTAAAAGACCGATCTCATGGCGACACCCAATAATAGAATTACTTACCGGAATTTTATTGGTAGGTTATGTAGCCAGATTCGGCATCATTATTAATTTTGATTGGTTGTTTCTTTTAGTTGCTGTATTCGGATTTTTTTTGTTGGGCCTTTTCGATTTTTACTATCTTATTTTGCCCGATAAATTAGTATTTCCGATGATTGCCCTGGCCTTTTTAAGAATATTTTTTTATGGAAATCAGTCTAGGTTAATTGATCTTGGAATTGGTTTACTCCTCATGAGTTTCTTTGCTATACTTTACCTAGTTTCTCGAGGCAAATGGCTGGGTTTTGGCGATGTAAAATTAGTGCTCTGCATTGGAATCTTATTTGGCTATCCGGGAGCAATTTTAATTCTTCTTTTTTCTGTCTGGATTGCTAGCCTGGTAGGATTACTAATCATAATACTTAAACGGGGTAGTCTTAAAACAGCTCTTCCTTTTGGCTCTTTTCTGTGCTTCATTTCAATAATTTTTATTCTTTTTCGTGAACAGTTGTCCTTCATTATTCAAATATTTTCGTAATTGGTCCCAGGCGAATGGCGGTTTTTCACTGATTGAAATGCTCGTGGTAATTTCCATCGTTACCATATTGAGCGGTTCACTTATCTTAACATTTTCTCGAGTTCGAAGTGATCCAACTCATACAGTAAATATAGTAATTGCAGAAATTAGAGACACTCAAGTAAGGGCGCTATCCGGAGTTCGTTATAAACATCCATCCGAGAGCATTAGCGGCCCATTGCCCCGGTGCGGTTATGGTATTACCCCTGGACTTGTCACCACTGAATTTAGGGTTTATGCCGGTCCAAATTCACCCGGCACTGATTGTACTGCTGAAGATCGTCGATTTAATGATCCGCCCGATAAAATCGTAAGAACGGTTAAGTTACAAGATCCGAATTTTGAATTTAAAAATGCTATTGCCGGCAAAAATTTTTACGATATTTTTTTTGAGCCTCCGGACAGGAAAGTTTTTATTGATAATAGTTCGGCTCTTGCTGGATCAGCAACTAATCCAGCAAAGATTCTTTTGGGACCGCTTGGAGTTGATTGTGCTGTTAACCCAACTAATTGCCGGGCGATATGCATTTATACTTCGGGAAGAATTGAAGTGCCAAGTAACTTAACTTGTCCGGGTATTTAATATGGGGAAATTACATAAAAGCGGCTTTACTCTCATCGAAACTCTCATCGCCCTTATGTTATTGAGTGTGGCCTTGGCCCCGACTATATTTGCCGCTACATCTTCAACTAAGACCGCATTTTCAATTAAAAATAATGTTACTGCTGCCAATCTTGCCCAGGAAGGAATTGAAGTAATTCGGGCAATTAGGGATTCCAATTGGTTTCAAGACTTAGCTTTTGATACCAGTTTGGCGGCCGGTGATTATGAAGTAGAGTCGGATTCTGTTCCGCCTCTAAGTACCTACCAGGATCGATTTCTGAATTTTGGTTCCTATGGTAAATATAGATATGGAGCAATTAATGCCACTCCTTTTAAGCGGAAAATTACCATTACTAAGGTATCTTTAGTTGAACTCATGATAACTAGCGAAGTGACTTGGCTAGAAAACAGCCGAACCAGGAGTGTCAAATTGGAGGCACATTTATTTGATTGGCGATAATGTCTATTCATTTCAACCATAAATTGGGGAGAATACATCAACGCGGTTTTACTTTGATAGAAGCTTTGGTGGCGGTGATGGTGTTTTCAGTGGTTACGGTTGTGGTGGGAAGCAGTTTTAGCAATATGATAACCCTCCAGCGCCGGGGATTTTCTGCCCAGAAATTGCAAGAGAACAGCATGTTTGTTCTTGAATTAATGGCCAGGGAAATTCGAGTGAGCACAGTTAATGGTCCAGATTATGCTTGCCTAAGCGGTCCTGATTTCGGCACTACTCTGACTATAACCCATCCGGTAAATGGTACAGTCAGTTATCGTTCAGCTAACGGCATTGTATACCGGACAGAGGGTGGTATCGAGACTGCTCTTAATCCTCCCGATACTCAATTTACAAAATTATATTTTTGCGTAAAGAACAGCGGTATTGATCAATATCAAACTAGAGTTACGATTATTGTCCAGGTAGAAAATACTACAGGAATAGCAAATGATAAATTGATTTTTAATTTGCAAACCACGGTTAGTTCTAGAGTTACTGATAATGAACTACAGAATTAAAAAATTTCACCAGCAGGGTTCAATTATTCTCTTTTCGATTTTTATTATTGCGATGATGGTAACCAGCACCCTGGTTTTGGCCAGGATTTTTGCACCTAAAATTAGAAGTATATATGAAGCAGTTAATTCATCGGTAGCACTGTATGGCGCTGATACCGGCAGTGAAGTCTGCTTATATGAGGCAAGGAAACAGCCAGCTGCGCCGATAGCGCGGCCAATTTTAACCAACGGTGCAATTTTTAATATTGCCAGTCTCTCGGCGACTAATGTAGATTTAACCAATGATTGCCGGCCATTAGGCAAAAATTACTTTAAAATTAGGTCAACCGGTACTTTTCGGGGAATCAGCCGTTCTCTTGAAGTTTCGCAATAATGTGGCATGATTATGGCGTCATATGGATCGGAAAGAAGCTAAAGAACGGATTAAAAAGCTGCGAGAAATCATCAACCATCACCGTTATCTGTATCACGTTCTTGATAAGGAAGAGATTTCGCCTGAAGCATTGGACTCCTTGAAAAAGGAGCTTTTTGATTTAGAACAGCAATTTTCTGATCTTATTACGCCAGACTCACCGACTCAAAGAGTTGGCGGAGAATCGCTTAAAGAATTTGCAAAAGTCGAGCATCCCGAACGGATGCTCTCGCTTAATGACGCCTTTAGCGAGTCTGATCTTCGAGAATGGGAGGAACGTTTAAAAAGAATTGATTTGAACGCAACCAAGAAAGGATTTTACTGTGAATTGAAAATTGACGGTTTGGCAATTGAGCTTATCTATAAAAATGGATTGCTGGCTACTGGGTCAACTCGAGGCAATGGAATTATTGGCGAAGATGTGACCCAGAATTTGAGAACTATTGAAGCCATTCCGCTCAAGATTGATACAAAAGAACCCGAAGTTGTGATTAGAGGCGAAGTATTTCTTGCTAGAAAGGAATTTGAACGAATTAATAAACTTCAAGTTAAAGAAGGCAAGGCCGCATATGCTAATCCCAGAAATTTGGCAGCTGGATCGATTAGACAATTAAATCCGGCTATTACTGCTCATCGTCGACTCGATTCGTACGCCTATTCTTTGGTAACTGATTTGGGACAGAAAACTCATGAAGAAGAACATAATATTTTGAAAGAATTTGGCTTTAAAACCAATCCCCATAATAAATATTGCAAAAATCTTAAAGAAATTCAGGAATTTAGAGATGTCTGGGAAAAGGAAAGAGAAAAATTGACCTATGAGATTGACGGCGTTGTCGTAATTGTAAACGATAATGCCATGTTTAAAAAATTGGGCATTATCGGTAAAACTCCGCGCGGGGCGATTGCTTATAAATTTTCTCCTCGAGAAGCAACCACTAAATTAAAAAATATTATTGTAAGTGTGGGCCGGACTGGCACCTTAACGCCGTTAGCGATGCTCGAGCCAGTTGAAATCGGCGGCACCACCGTGTCTAGGGCGACCCTCCATAATATAGATGAAATTAAACGTTTGGGGGTAAAGATTGGAGATACCGTTATTGTTGGCCGGGCAGGAGATGTTATCCCGGATATTAAAAAGGTGCTTATTGAACTTAGAACTGGCAAGGAGCGCAATTTTAAAATGCCGACTAAATGTCCGGTGTGCAGTCAGCCGGTTCAGAAAGTTCCCGCGCAGGTGGCGATAAAGTGTGTTAACAAAAATTGCCCTGCTCTTCGCCGAGAAGCGGTTTACCACGTAGTTTCTCGAAATGCTTTTGACATTGATGGCATCGGTCCTCAAATCATTAATCAACTCATGGATGCCGGTCTGGTTCAAGATTCGGCTGATTTATTTGCTTTAACCAAAGAAGATTTCTTAAATTTAGATCGTTTTGCCGATAAATCTGCCCAAAATGCCATTGATGCTATAGGTACTAAGAGGGAAATTTCATTAGATAAGTTTATTTATGCCCTAGGGATTGATCATGTTGGAGAAGAAACCGCGTTTGATTTAGCTCGAAGATTTCAAAAACTGGAGAATTTAAAGAGAGCTTCATTGAAAAACCTGCAAAACATATATGATATCGGCCCAGTAGTAGCCCAAAGCGTTTATGAGTGGTTCCAGCGGCCGTATAACCAAAAGCTTATTGATAAATTTAAAAAGTTTGGTGTTAAGATTCTGGAAGAAAAACTTAGGAAGGATTCTGCAAAATTAGCTGGCAAGACATTTGTGCTAACTGGGACTTTGGAATCTATGAGCCGAGAGCAAGCAAAAGATAGAATTCGAGAATTGGGCGGAAATGTTTCTTCTTCGGTGTCAAAAGAAACTGATTATGTGATTACTGGTACTGAACCTGGATCAAAATACGGCCGAGCCCAGAAACTCGGAGTGATTATTCTTGATGAAGCGGAATTTTTAAAGCTGTTGAAATAAAATAACATTTTTTGACTCCCAGAGTTAAGCAGAAAAGGAACCTAAGTTCGTCAATTTTTGACTAAAAATGAGCCTTAAAAACGGTCTATTTGGCTTTTGACAATACCATACAATCTATGCTATAATATAAACAAAGTACCTTCCTAACTACATGCGAATTTGCCACAGTGCAGAGCAGTTATGTTTGATGACATTTCTGCACTGTGGCAAAGCATACCGCAGAGCTCTAAGCGCCATCAGGCGACAGTAACGCAACGTGTCTTTAAAGACGAGTTGCAAAGAAGGAGAACACGTCATGGCAAATGACAAGCTCACCCTCGATGTCGTTCAGGCGGCCGAGCTCAAATACGCGTTCGAGCGGACCGGCTGGAACAATGCCGAGATCAAAGCGCTATCCAGCGGTGATGTTCTCGCTGGGGTTCGTGATGTAATCCGCGGCTTCGCCAAGATCGAGCATATCAAGTACATCATTGACTGTGACGCCGATCCCTTCGTCCCTGAGGGCT
>DASPWL010000059.1:0-6630 GCA_035637795.1 Minisyncoccota bacterium
TGGTACTCTTTTCCATGGCGCTTAATTGGACAGCAATGCGGGATATTTTAGCCCGCCGATCAAACGTTTTTGAATATGGTTTTGTAGTCTCCAGCAGCTGTATTTTAGCTGGACTGATCGTGCGGAAAAATAAGATTTAAGAATGGTTCAGGGACTCTCACTTCTGAACAGTATAATCCCGTCTAATTTATCGGCTAGTTTGGAAGGATTAACCGGACCCCAGCAGTTATTTGCCATGCTGGGTGCCCTTTTTGTTTTCTTATATGGCATGAGCGTAGGCAAAACCCGGGCACTTATCTCTCTTTTGGCCATTTACGTGGCATTTGAATTAACGAATCTTTTTCCTTACCTAAACCAGCTTATCAAGATTATTCCCTGGCAAATCGAGCCGTACATGCTCCAAACTATCCTTTTTCTGACGCTCTATTTACTCATTTTTATTATTCTGAATAAATCATCTCTCCAAAATAGATTGTCCTCTGGAGAAATTTCGTTCTGGCAGGTTTTATTGATTAGTGTTCTCCAAATTGGCCTGTTGGCGGCGGCTGTAGCTTCGTTTGCCCCGGCAAAAGTAACCAGAGAAATGCTTAGGCAATTCTACCCGTTCTTTGCTACTCAAACAGCGCTTTTTTTATGGTCAGTTGGGTCGCTGGCAATATTACCGATTTTTATTAAAGGGAAAAGGAGAAAAACTGGACCTGTACCTCTCTCTAAATAACGATAAGCCCGACGTGACGATGTCGGGCTGAACTATATTTTACCTGGGCAGGAGACTTACGAGCCAGTGCATCAGAGCGACTGCTCCTAAGCAGGTCCAGGCAAAATATATTGTAGAAACAAAGAAAACGAATACGTCGCTTTGTTCTCGTAGTTGTTTGAGCTCCTTATATCTGGGGCCGATGCGAACCCATTCCCATTTTTGCAGTTCTCTGTCCCAGTAGTGATTCCAGAGCAGAAAGGCCACTGCCATAGGAACAGAGGAGGCTACCCACCAGGAAATGCCACGCACTGAAAGAAAAACAGCGAGCGCAGCCGAGATCAATCCCCAGAAATAGCCGGCATTTTTGGAAAGGGGAGCTTCCTGGAATCTTTTGTGCCACTGCTCAGCAATGTTCATGCCACTCTCCTAGGTAAAAGATCAGGTTAGACAATTTATATATGAATTTGGTTAGTTTGTCAATTATCTTCCTTTCTCTACTCGTTCAACATATTGCCCTGTTTCAGTATTGATTCGGACAGTATCACCCTCATTTATAAAGAGAGGAACATTCAAGGTAGTTCCAGTGTCAATAGTAACTTGCTTTACTCCGCCTTGGGCCGTATCGCCTCGAATAGCTGGTGGAGCTTGAACTACCTTGAACTCCATTTTAATTGGAAGCTCAATGTTGATTATGTTGTCATTAAAAAGAATTGCCTCTAGAATTGTGTTTGGTTTTAGAAACTGGATTGAGTTACCCAAAATTTCCTTGGAAAGCTGAAAACGGTTAGCTGGATCATTGGGATCAGTGAACCAATATTGATCACGATGATTGTAAAGAAATTTTACTTCTTTGCGCTGGATATCGGCCTCCTCGAAGACGTCTGATTGGGCGAAATTACGTTCAATGACTTTGCCGTTTAAAAGATTGCGCATCTTTGTTTGGACTACTGGCCGACGCTGCTGCATTTTTAGGTGATGGGATTCCAAAACAACGTAAGGTTGTCCTTCAAAAATAAAAAAAGTCTTCGGCTTTAGATTGTTGACTACAATACTCATCGTTATATGTAAACCATTATCCTATTTGCGACACTCGGGTAGGCTGGGGTTCATTAATGTATTAATCAATATGGCAAGGGTCGCAAATAGGATAATGGTTTATTTGAGAATATTATTATAACAAGAATTACTGATTTTTCAAGAGAAGAGTAATCGGCTTGAGACGCACAAGCATGACTTAGTTTCTGGCAACAATACCGCTAAAGCGGCGATAACCTCTGATAAATTCTTTGGCAGTGACTCGGCGTTTGCCTTCAAGTTGAACTTCTTCGGGAGCAATCCAACCTTTGCCAGCTTTAATTAAAAATTGATCTTTGCTGAGATAAACTGTTCCTGGTTGATGAGGAGATATTTCATCAACATTATAAAGTTTGGCTTTATAAATCTTAAAAACCAGTGAATCAAAATTAGTCCAGGTGCCGGGCTCGGGATTGAGAGCCCTGATTTTATTGCGAATATCTGCAGCGGATTGAGTCCAATCGATTTTCCCATCTTCCCGATTAATTATTTTAGTATAGGTGGCTTGAGAATGATCTTGGGGTTGGGACTTTAACTCTCCATTTAACCATTTCGGTAATATTTCAACCAGTAGCCGAGCGGAATTATTGGCTAATTCACTAGCAACTTCGGGGAAATATTTATCTGGGTCAATTTGGTATATTTCCTGGGCTAGGATTGGGCCATGGTCCATTTCTTTATCCATAAGCATGATTGTTATGCCGGTTTCCTTTTCTCCTCGTAAAATAGCAGTTTGGATGGGGGAAGGGCCGCGATATTTCGGAAGAAGAGATGGGTGAATATTTATAAAACCGTGCTTGGGTATTCCCAAGTATCGTTCAGGAATGATTTTGCCGTAAGCGGCAACTATAGCGGCATCCAGCTTGAAGTCAGTGAATTTATCAAAAAAAATATTATCGCTCAAGTGTTGGGGAGTGGCAACTTCTAGTTTTTGAGCAAGGGCAAACTCTTTTACTGGCGTAGATTTAAGAATTTGCTCTCTGCCAGCAGGCATATCAGGCATAGTAACAACTGAAACAATATTAAATCCGGCATTGACAAGCGCTTTTAAAGAAGGCAGAGCAAATCCAGACGTGCCCCAAAAGGAAATTTTTGCAGAATCGGCCATTAATTAATTATTTTCTAATCCGGTCTTTAATAATTATCCCATTAAGGTGATCAGTCTCATGCTGAAGTACCCGAGCCAAAAAACCTCGGGCTCGCAATTTTATTCTATTGCCGTTTTGATCGAGAGCTTTGATTTTTATTTTTTTAGAACGAATGATAGGAATGTAGAATTGGGGAATTGATAGACATCCCTCTTCTAATTCATCTTCATCTTTTGAATATTCGGTAATTTCCGGATTGATATAGATTTCGGGAACGCTGTATTCTTGGGCCAGACGTTCGTCAATAATGAAAATGCTCAAGTTTTTTCCAAGTTGGTTGGCTGCCAAACCAACTCCTTCCTTGCCTTTCATGGCTTTTTTCATGTCTTCAAAAAAAGCGGCATAGCCGCTAATTTCCTTTGGAGTCACGGGTCTAGTTTTTTGTCGTAAAGCGGGGTCAGGTAATTTAATGATTGTGTCGGATTGTTCCATGAATTTGGCTTAATTAAACAATAGATTTGGGGTCTACGTCAATGAGCCAATCAGACGGCACGTATTTGAGAATAGTATCTAATTTTTTGAGTTCGGGGCGTATTTTTAGGATTATATTGAATACATATTTATTATTTTCCCGGGCAATAAAAGCAGGATGGGGACCAATCATTTCAAAATTTGACTCTAGGCGCAATTGGGCAGCAGCTAATTTGATTTTTTCACTTATGGCACGGGCAGTTTGGGCAGCTTTAGTTTGATTAGAATGTCGGTATTCAAGTTTTATCAGGCGGGCAAAGGGAGGATAACTAAAGAGTTTCCGTGCTTTCAATTCATCTTGATAAAATTTATCCAAGTTGCCTAAAAGAGCCTGGTAGGCCTGATAATCTGGATTATAGGTTTGAATGATAAATGTTTCAGGATTGAAGTCGTTAAGCTTTTGGATTTGATATAAAAGCCGTTCATCTGTTCGAAAATCAGCATTGGCAGCAAGTGCATCCAAACTAGGAATTCCAATAAGTGAAAATGATTTTGTATAGCGATAACTTAAAATCATTTGAGTAGCGATGATAATGGGAGCGGAAGATTTATTGATTTCTTGCATCACCGCCTCTTCTTCATCTGGCGTATTAATAAGGTCGGAGTCAAAAATAAAGATATCACGGGTAGCGTGATGATGTTTGATTAATAAAATTTCCAGTTGTTCCTTAATTTTCTGGCTGCCAGGCACACCAGCCGGTTGTAGGTTTGTACTATTGCAGTTTGGGCAGTGGTGGGGGATGGATTGATACGCAGAGCAATGGTAACAGACGACCATCATTTCTGAAGTTTTATGGACTCGCATTGGTATGTCGCAACTTTTGCATCGAATAACATATCCACAATGAGCACAGATAAGCGTTCCAGTATAAGCCCGTCGGGCAGAATATAATAGAATTGGTAATTTCTGCTCAAATATATTTATAAGCATTGATTCCAATTGGCGAGAAAAAATAGAAAAATTGCCCGTTTTCATTTCTTCAATCATGTCAACCATGCGAACGGCATTATTTTGATAATATTTTTCTTTCAATTCAGCAGAATTGTTCTGGATGATATGGAAATCTCCAACACTTAAAAATGGAGTTATGGCAGAAAGTTGGGCTCCATGAATCGCTGCTAATTTTTTAGCTAATTCATAGGTTTCATATCGGGGGTTCATTTCAGATTTATAAGCTTCATTTGTTGGGTCATCGATAATAATCTGGCTAAGATTTTGGAAGGGAGCAAATAATGCGATTCTCGTACCCAAGATTAATTTTGTTTCTCCAGAAGATATAGCTTGCCAAGCTTTGGCAAAATCAGATTTAGAAATTCGGGAATGAAGTACAGTAGGATTAAAATTCTGTAATTCATGGGCAATGTGCTCGAGAATTGTCCGTTCCGGAAGAATAATAAGACTTTGACCCCTGCTTTTAATCTGAGATTTAATCAAGGGAATGCTTTCCCGAGCATTTATTTCAAATATTTTAATTGGCAGCGAATGTTCTTCGGGCAAGATAGCTAATGGTATATTCGACATATATTTTTTTGCGCCAAAAAATGGCGGCAGGACTGTTTTTAATGATGCTCCCAGGGAGGCATAGTAGTGCTGAGTTAACCACAGGGCTAAGTTTAGTTGTATTTGGCTGACCCAACGATCTTCACTTATAACTTGATTTATTTTTTTAAGTTGGAATGAAGTTTTTTTGATGGTAATTTTAGATTCTTCCACTGATGAAGCCGAGATGACTACCGCTTGGATTTTTCTATTACCAAAAGGCACTTGAACTACGGATCCTTTTATAAGCTGGTGGTCATGAAAATAACTTAAAATTTGAGGCGAATTGGGTGGCAGGGGAATAAGAGGAATAACTTCCAGAATATACACGGTGGCTTTAGTCTAATGGTTATATTTTTTCTGGCAATATTCCTAGGAAATGGTCTAAAAATATGATATTCTGACTCAAATGAGTGTCCGAGTGCGCATTGCACCCTCTCCAACAGGGAATTTACATGTCGGTACGGCTCGTACTGCTCTTTTTAATTGGCTTTTTGCCTATAAAAATAAGGGGCAATTTATTTTGAGAATCGAAGATACCGATCTGGAAAGATCAGATAAGAAATATGAACAAAATATTATTGAAAGTTTTGAATGGCTTGGGTTAAAATGGGATGGTGAAATTTTTCGGCAATCAGAGCGTCTCAATATATATAGAGAGTATCTGCAGAAGTTACTGGATTCTGGCAAAGCATTCTGGTGTCATCACAGCATCGGGGAACTGGAAGCAGAAAAAAATGAGCAAATGGCGCGTAAAGAAACGCCCCGCCATATTTGCGAACATAAATATTCAGAAAAGGGGAGAGCAAAAGGGGAAATTATTCGATTAGCGGTAGATCAAAACTCATCTCGCCTAATTGAATTTAAGGATGAAATTAGAGAAATGATTGGCTGGAAAGAAAGTACTTTGAGCGATATAAGTTTGGCTAAAGATCTGGATACGCCGCTCTATAATTTTGCGGCGGTAGTTGATGATATTGAGATGGGCATTACTCACGTCATCCGGGGAGAAGACCATATCTCCAACACGCCCAAGCAGATTCTTATTTATAAGGCTCTAGACAAGCCGATGCCGATATTTGCTCACTTGCCTCTTATTTTGGGGTCAGATAAATCAAAACTTTCAAAACGCCATGGCGCTCTCTCTGTCATTGATTATAAAAAAGATTATCTCCCTGAAGCGCTCGTTAATTTCATGGGCTTTCTGGGGTATACTTACAGCCGGGAGATTATTTCCAAGGAAGAAATGGCTAAGGAATTTGATTTGGCAAAAGTTCACAAAAGCGGCGCGGTATTCAATATTGAAAAGCTTAATTGGATTAATGCCCAGTATATTAGACAATTATCTCCCGCTGGATTTAAAAAAATTGTCGGCCTAGATATTACCGAGAAAGCAATTTCTCTCATGACTAAACGGCTAGAAAAATTATCTGATATTGAGGCATTTGACTATTTTTGGCAGGAGCCTGAATATGATCTGGAACTTTTAGTATGGAAAAGTTCTTCATTCGATGAAGTGCAGAAATCTTTAAGAAGAGCGAGAGAAATTTTATTAAATTTAGATTTTAAGAGCACCGATGACTTGCGACAGGTGCTTGATAAGCTCGGATCGGAGTTAGGAAATAGGGGATTAGCTTACTGGCCTTTGCGGGTGGCTTTGACTGGCAAGAAGGCTTCTCCTGATCCGGTTGACATTA
>DASPWL010000060.1:0-7582 GCA_035637795.1 Minisyncoccota bacterium
ATATTCGATCAGGATAATCAGTTCGGATCATGGCCTTATTGGTAGGAATCACTATTACGTCTAGATTGTAAACTTTGTGAAATTCTTCAGCCGAGGTTTTAGCTGTCCCCGTCATGCCTGCCAATTTCTGATACATACGAAAATAATTCTGAAAAGTAATAGTGCCCAGAGTTTTTGACTCTTGCTCCACTTTGACCTCTTCTTTCGCTTCTACCGCCTGATGAAGGCCTTCCGACCAGCGCCGGCCCGGCATCAGCCGCCCCGTAAATTCATCAACAATAATCACCTCTCCATCTTTTACGACGTAGTCTCGATCTCTTTTAAAGAGCACCTGGGCTTTTAGCGCCTGCTCAAGATGATGCACATATCTAACACCACCCTCGGCATAAATATTGCTAATGCCAAGCTGACGTTCGACCTTCTCAATGCCGCTTTCAGTAATCGAAACAGCCCGCCGCTTTTCATCTATGGTATAATCTTTTTCTTCAGTGAGGTGAGGCACAATCTTAGCAAATGTCCCATACATTTTTGTAGATTCAATATCCGGCGCCGAGATAATAAGCGGCGTTCTGGCTTCATCAATTAAAATTGAGTCTACTTCATCAACGATGGCAAAATGATGAACCTCGGAGGGGGCTGCGGCTTCGCCTTGCCGCCCTTCCGACCTCGCTCGCGACGTTCCTGGTGTCACTGCTCGCTCCTGCCTCCCCCCGAATTGAACTAGTTGTGAAGGATGATAAACCAAATTATCCCGTAAATAGTCGAAACCAAATTCATTATTAGTGCCATAAGTAATGTCTGCTTGGTAAGCTTCCCTTCGAGAGACAGGACGCAAAAATTCGTGGACTACTTTAAAACTGCCTTCGGTATCACGTTTAGTATCAGTTTCTGGATTTTTATGGGCTGCATCATAAATAAAACTGCTGTCATGATTCAAACAAGCTACTGAAAGTCCAAGGGCATCATAGATTTGACCCATCCAAACCGTGTCACGTCTAGAAAGATAATCATTAACGGTCACAATATGAACTCCCCTGCCAGTAAGCGCGTTTAAATAAGCGGGCAAAGTTGCAACAAGAGTCTTACCTTCACCAGTTTTCATTTCTGCTATTTTCCCTTGATGCAATACCATGCCGCCCATGAGTTGAACATCAAAATGGCGCTGATTTAAAACCCGCTTGGAAGCCTCCCGTACCGCAGCAAAAGCTTCAGGCAATAAGTCATCTAAAGATTTGCCATCGGCAAGTTGTTTTTTAAACTCCTCTGTTTTTGCTTTGAGAGCTTCATCTGGTAGTGCTTGAAATTCCGGTTCCAATGCATTAATCCGGTCAACAACCGGTTGGAAAGAATCTATAACGCGTGCATTAGCATCGCCAAAAATTTTCGATAAAAAAGACATACAGAGTTCCCTTTCGTGTTCGCCTGACGCGTATCCCTATGTGCTCACTCCGTTGCGCTCATAGGGTCCCTCGCGGGCGAAACGGGGAATCCCACTCCGAGAAGGGCTTGAATCCCGCTCGCAGCGGGATTCAAGGTTAGATACGAGTTCGCTTTTGGGCCTTGCGTTTTTCCTTTAGCTTGTTGATTTGGATTCGAAGCTCTTCTTTTACTTCTACAATTGCTGCCCGCAAATCAACATGCTCGGCCTGACCGCGGAGAAACTTTCCGCCTACCGTGAGATTGGCCTCGGCATAGAATACCGGGCCAGATTTATGATGTTTTGATGGCCGGCCAATTTCAACTCTTGCCATAATCTCGCTGTTGTCCTGGCCAAGCAAACGTTCTAAGTCCATCATTTTTTGCTCGACAAAGACACGCAAAGGATTATCGAGCTCAATATTTTTAGCAAAAATATCAAGCTTCATGGCGCTATATTAGCAGAAAATGACCTTTTCTACAACTATTTAGTGATTATTGAGCCGGTGAGATATTTATTAAATTCGGCATCATTTACGATAAAGATAGATCCCCAATCCCGGCCAGAACTGGAAAAATAACTGCCGCTCATATTTAACCAGTGCTTAGTGCCATCTGGCCAAACCGCGTATATCTGCTTTTGATTAACATCTCGTATGTAATTGGCAGTTACATAGGATTGAAATATATCATCACTGACTTCAATAGGCTGGACGCCAATCAAATGTCCATAGAGCGCAATAATTTCCGGCCGAAGATAGCGCTTATATTTGCCTTCAATAACATATACTTCCGATTCCTGGCCAATTCTCTTTATCAACATGCCATCTTGTAATCCTCCTGCCCCTATATTTATAGTACTCGTATTGTCTATTTGCGAAATTTCTTCAGCTTTCATTTCATCAAGCAGGGAACTGGTTACAGCAAGTGGAAACCCAACGTCTTCAGTAGTACTTTCGGGCAAGTTACCTTCAGCAGTAATAGCCAGGGCAACTTTTTGAATTTGTCGTCGTGAACCACCATTAGTTTTGGAAGCAATAATATAAAGTGTTTTTGAACCTCGAAACGAAAAATTATCAACTTCAGTTGTTCCGTCAGTATAAGAAATTACTATTGGAATTCTAAAAAGCGTATTTGCCCCGCTCTGAAGTTCTAATTTTAGAGCCCGGGATGGAGAAGAAACCAGAAATTCATACCATATTGGCTGCCATTGTCTGACAGTATTCGTATCTATGGCGATAGTGCCGTCGCGAAGCATCTCCTGATATTGGATGGGAACATGCAATCCTTGCAAATTAGGGTTAGCGTAACCATATTTAAGGTCGCCGAGCTTATTTAAATAACTAGCAACCATCCAGTCGCTAAATATATCACCAAACCGCTCAGCATATCCCTTGCTGCTTAAATATCCGTTGATTGAAGCGATACCAGAGCCGGAAGAATGCAAAGTATCAGATAAAATTTCCGGTCCATAGCGACCGGCAAGATATTCGGCAAAAATAGTGGCTATGCCATAATCAGCCGCTGTATTAGGCCACTGAGTCAAGCTGTTTGAAGGATTTTGAATAAAAAGCCGAAGTCGACGATCCAAGTTTGATCTTGAAAAAGGCGAATCATATCCTAGCAGACTGGAAGTATATTCTGACCGAGATTCATTTAACCAAACGAATTCCTGAATATTTCTTTCCAACTCCTTTTGGTTATTAGAAATGAGGTGCTGAAATTCATGGCCTAGGTAAACCTTTGCTAAAGAATCAGAAACAGATTTTATATTAAGAAAAATCATTTCCCGTTCATTAGAATCTTTGGCTTGAACTCGAGAATAGCTGTTAATACTGTTAAAGTATCCCCCAAATCCGCTCTTTAAATTATGAAGCAGAATAGTAATTCTTGAATCATTGTCCACTCCCGGGTTAGCTTCGCTTCCCCAAAAACTGGTTTCTTGAGGATAAATATGCTGGTCAAATTCGCTTGCAAGAGACACAACCGAATTCAATATACTTGCCTGCTGAGAAGAAGGGAGATTATCCCAATAAGTATCTTCAATATAGAAATAAGCCTTATTGCTTACATATCGTAAAGTAGCTGAAATACTTGAACGGTCTAATTCATCATATTCGCTATTTATTTTAAATAGAACACGCTGACCTTCATTATCGGCATATATATTATTGACTGCGCCAAAACAAAAACTAATGACGATAACTATTACTATAAAAACACGAGGGAAGCGAAGCATTCGCATATACGTTAGCATGTTTATGGCTTATTTTCTAGACGAAAATAATGTATCTTCCATACTTGTAACTTTGCTGTGCCTTTGACATTAGGGCACATATTTTTTAATATTACGTCAAGAGCATGAAGAAGATTCTTATTTTAACTGACATTATATTGCTTTATAGCGCCCTGGCATTGATGATTTTAATCCGCTATCCGGGTTCTTTTTTATTCCATTACGGCATCCACCTGGTCCCTTTTAGCATTATATTTGCCCTTTGGATATTAACTTTTTATATATCCAATCTATATGGCGATCCTTTGCTACGCAATAATGTAGCTTTTTACTCTGCGCTTTCAAGTGCTAGTCTTATCGCGGCTGCATTATCGGTCGTATTTTTCTATCTAATACCGCTTTATGGCATCACTCCCAAAACAAATCTTTTCATTTTTTCGATTATTTTCAGTGTTCTCGTAGCGGCAACCAGATTTTTTATCAATGATCTAAGAGAGAGAAAATTTAAGAAACTATTGATTTTAGTGGGAGTGAATCAACAATCGATTGAATTAGCCAAATTCATCAAAGATAATCCCCAGCTTGGATATAAATTGCATTCAGTTATTGATATAGCCACTCAAGGAGTTTTGCCACTGTCGTACGAAAATTTGTCTGAGTTTGGAATTATTCAAGACATCAATCGCGTTCGCCATATAATTAATGAAGAAAAAATTCATACCATTGTAGTCAGCCCGGACGCATATGAGATTCCTGAACTTATTGATTCATTTTTCAAAGCTCTTGAGCGCGGAATTGTATTCCATAACCTAGCTTACTTCTATGAATATATTACCGGGCGTGTCCCGCTTGATGCTATAAATCAAATCTGGTTCCTGGCTAATATTAGTGAGGGTAAAAAAAGATTTTATGAATGGATTAAAAGGGGACTTGATATTTTTCTGGGCATTATTATGGCTATCCCATTCCTTATTTCATTGCCGATTCTCGCTTTAATGATTAGGTTTGATTCACCCGGGCCGGTTTTTTATCGCCAAAAGCGGGTTGGAAAATCAGGCCAAGCTTTTGAGATGATAAAACTTAGAACAATGCGCCAAGATGCCGAGCGCCAAAGCGGAGCGGTATGGACGCAAGAAAACGATCCCAGAATTACTAGATTAGGCAGATTCTTAAGAAAAACGAGACTAGATGAACTTCCTCAAATATGGAATATCCTTAAGGGCGAGATGTCATTTATTGGTCCTCGAGCCGAGCGGCCAGAATTTCACCGTACCTTGGTGGAAAAATTGCCATTTTATGAAGAACGATATTTAGTAAAACCCGGAGCTACCGGTTGGGCTCAGCTTCAAAAAAGCTATTATGCTTCAGTTGCTGATACTAAAGAGAAACTTCAATTCGATCTCTATTATATAAAAAATCGATCTCTCCTCTTAGACCTAGATATTCTTCTTCGAACTATAAACCTTGCTCTTCGTCGAGGCGGCCGTTAAAACTGTTATCTTCCTTTTTACAATTCTCGGCCTAAACTTCTTGCAAAAGCTTGGGCATCCTTCAGAAATGAAGGATCGAGTTTAACTGCCATTCTGGCGCTTTCAATCGCATCGTCAATTCGCCCCGCTTTAGCATAAGCCACTGCCAATGAAGCCCGGTATTGAGCTTTTTGCGGAGCAATAGTAACTAAATTCTCATATAACTGAACTAATTTAGGTATATTATTTAGCGGGGCATAGATATTAACTAAACGGATATAATCACTCTCAGCTAAACTAGCACCCTTATCAAGCGCCATATTTATCAATTCAAGACCAGTCTGCTTATTGCCGCTTTCATATTCAGTTATTCCCCAATACCAATATGAAATTCCTACGTTAGGATTAAGTTCTGCCGCTTTGCGGAAATAAGCAATGGCATCCGCGTAATCATTCTTGTTCAAATATGCCTGGCCAACTTCATAATAGGTGCGAACAAAAGTTGGAGAAATTTTCAATGCTTTAAGAGAATAATCAAGAGCAATGTCATTGTAGGGGGACTTGGGGTTGTCTTTGCCAAGCGTAATATTTAATCGAGACAAGTAAAGAAGGGGTAAATAATCAAGCGAGTTATTTTCTGTATTCTTCTTAACTTCTCCAATCGCAAATTGAAGAGCATCAGTCAATTCAGGCGTTAATGGTTTTCCGGAAGCATATTCAAGCAAATACTGGGCAAATCGGTTGCGAAATTCATATTTCCCTGGGACATCATAAGAAACTGATTCCTTAAATTTTGCCACTGCGCCTGGAAAATCATTAGCCCATCCCCGGATAATGCCCCGAGTTGTAGCATAATTCGCCTTACTTGGAAGAACATTAGTTCGGTAAACGAGAATAATGGCTAAGACTGCAAGAACTATTCCCACTGGGATTTGAAGCCATGAAGTTTTTACAATTTGTACAATTTGTTTTGTTCCCAACTCATTAGGCCTACCAAGGGAATAAATAAATCCTAAAACTGTGAAAAATACTAAGAGATTAGCGGAAGTATCAAATATAAACGAATTGTGGATTATATACGCTATGAGCAATGAAATCAGCCCGATGGCATAGATTCGCTGGGAAGGATTATTTTTTGATAATAAATTCAATGAACTAAAAGCAGCAATAAATATGTAAATATAGGCCAGAAGTCCAAACAAGCCCATGGTTACCAGAATTTCTACAAACATATTATGAGCCCGGTCAAAGAAGGTTTCTGAACCCAAGCCCGTGAAAAATTTTGGATTGAAATATTTTGAAAATGGAATATTAAAACTTTCCGGCCCCCAGCCGATGAGAATCGTTTTTGGATTTTCCCTCCAGCCTTTCAATCCTGCGGCCCAAGCCCAAAATCGGGTCTTGGCGGTAAAGGAATCGAATGAAGTATCAGTTAACCGCGCTAAGAAACGCGAATGAACAATAAAAGACGCATTTCTAATAGGCGTGATGAGGACTAAGATAAAAATACCGGCCATAACTGCCAGTGTAAGAATAAATCGCTTTGCAAGCTTTGAATGAAACTGAAGATAGTATAAAACCGCAAAAACTATAAAACCTACACCGAGGCCCAAGATCGAACCTCTCACTACTGTCATCAGAACCGCTATGGTATCAATGAAGAAAGCCAAGGCATAAAACCACCGCTTGCCAGGTGAATTTTCTGGACGAAAGAATAATGTAAGGGCAAGAAAGAGATTTACAATTTCATAACCGGCAAATAATGCCGCGTTGCCAATTGTGCCAAATATTCTCTCCCGGTTACCAGAACCGATAAAAAATTGGATGCTGGTTTTTTGGCCAAATCCATAAAAACTGGAAAGAACACTGGCGAATATTGTTAAATTCAAAAATGTATGCCAGTGCTGGCGCGAACGCAATACCGACGTAATCATAATAAAGAAAGCGACAAAGTGGAAAAATGTCCAAAGGCCGCCCATCCTTTCAAGAGTTCCCCAAAAACTAAAATATTTTTGGACACCCAATAATGTAGAGATTGAAAAAACCAGCGTAAAGAGAATAATTGACCCAAGAATATGATTATATTTTGGGATGTATTTACGCTCTCGCCAAATAAGCAATAAATAAATAACTGCCATAAATTCCACAATGCTTCGGAATACGACTACTTTCCCAAAATGAAACGGCGAAATGTATTGAGAAAAAATAATCAGCGGCATGAATGCCACTGCATAGATTGAATAACGCAAAATTTTCGCCAGCAGAGATTCCTCCTTCATATATAGCACAAGAATAGTATCAAATTATTGCTCTCTGGGCAACCTGGAAAGTAAGCTCCTTAAATAGAAAAAAGATATAAAGTGTGAAATCGTATACCAGAGCGTTACCGTGATAATTGACCCCCACAAACCAAATTCTTTAATTAAATAAAGGCCAAGGGGAATACCTATGCCCAAAGTAA
>DASPWL010000061.1:0-7375 GCA_035637795.1 Minisyncoccota bacterium
ACTGGAATATTTTGCTTCTACTTGGTAGGGAATCGTACCATTTTGAATAAGGACCATAAAAAGATTCTTTCTTGCTTGATTGGCTGCCTTCTGGATAGATTGGGCAACATCGTGCCCCTTGGCAATACCGACACCTACCCGTCCCTTGCCATCGCCGATTACTACCGTGGTACGAAAACTAAAACGCTTACCCCCTTTGGTAACCCGGGTAACTCGGGCAATATCAATTGCCTTTTGGTCAAATTCTGGCTTCTCTGTACTCCGAGGAGATCTTCCCCGTCCTGAAGGACCGCCTCGTCTTGAGCCAAAAGGTGAGCGGCCACGGCCGCGGCGTTGAGAAGTAGTTGGAACTTCTTGTCCAGGCGTAATTATAGGTTGAATTTGCTCCATATTATATTTGAATACCGCTATTGCGAAGCGCATCAGCTACAGCTTTCACCCGACCATGATATTTAAAACCACCTCTATCAAATACCGCCTTTGTAATTCCTAATTCCTTAAGGGCAGCGGCAAGTTTCTCGCCAACAGCATAAGCATAACGTACTTTTGTGGTTGCAGTTTCGATTGCTTTTGCCAGTTTTACTTTAGCATCGCTCACACCGAGCAATGTTTTACCGTGAGTATCATCAATTGCCTGAACATATACGTGCTTATTACTTTTAGCGACAGCAATGCGCGGCCGTTCAGATGTACCTTGAATCAAAGCCCGCACCCTTTTGTGGCGCATATTACGATGCATCATCTTTGTCTTGAGATTTGTCATATTAACAGTTAAGCGGTCGTTACAGCCTTCTTGCCTGGTTTTAGTTTGATAACTTCATTAACATAGCGCACACCGCTGCCTTTGTATGGTTCGGGTTCTTTCAATGAGCGAATTTTTGCCGCCACGTATCCAACAAGTTGTTTATCAATGCCCTGGATTTTCAGAAGATTCTTTTCGATTTTAAATATAATTCTGCCTGGATTTTTAAACTGAATCGGATGAGAAAATCCCAGATTAAGCTCAAGATCTTCTCCCTTGGCAATAGCTTTATATCCTACTCCCTGAAATTCGAGAGTTTCTTCAAATCCTTCGGAAACTCCTATAATCATATTCCGCACCAATGCCCGGTGAAGTCCCCAGATTACAGAATGTTTCTTGCCGCCAGTTTTAGGTTTAATCTCTAATTTTCCATCAGTTAAGGTTGCCTCAAGAATTTCCGGCAGTTTTCTTGATGTTTCTCCTTTTGGCCCTTTTGCGGAAATCAAGCTGCCTTCGATTTTTATTTCGACACCGCTGGGAATCAGAATTGGTTTTTTGCCGATTTTAGACATAATTACCAGATTTCAAATAGAATTTCTCCGCCCAAATTATTTTTTCGTGCCTGAAAAGAAGTCATAATGCCCTGAGGCGTGGAAATTACCGCAACGCCATGACCAGATCGCACAGGTTTAATATCTTTTGCCTTGATGTAAAGATGGCGCGATGGCCGGCTCATGATTTTAATGTCACTAATTGCACCCTCTCCATTATAATATCGCAAGGCTATGTCCAAGTATTCATGCTCAACCCTTTTTCCTTTTTTCTTCCGCTTCTCGACATTTTCAACAAAGCCTGACTCTTTCAAAATTGAAGCAATCTCGGCTTTTGTTTTCGAGGCAGGAATAACAACTCGCTCAGCTTTAACTTGCTGAGCATTCTTAATTTGTATTAACATGTCGGAAATTGGATCCATAAATTATAATGTTTTTACCAACTCGATTTCTTAACCCCGGGTAATAATCCCTGGCTGGCAAATTCCCGGAAGTGGATGCGACAAAGCCCGAACCGGCGAATATATCCCCGTTTTCGTCCGCAAACAAAACAACGTAAAACTTTTCGACTAGAAAATTTTGGCTTTTTATTAGACCGGGCAATTGTAGATTTCTTGGGCATCTCGAAATTAACTTTTCTTAATTGGGAACCCCAGCTGTCTAAACAATTCTATTCCTTGCTCACGATTCTTGGCATTCGTGGTTACCGTTACTTGTAATCCAAAAATATCTTTTAATGTCTCATAAGTAACCTCGGGAAAAATATTATGCTCCCTAACGCCTAAATTAAGATTTCCATGGGCATCAATATTTTTCAGTTCGATTCCACGAAAATCTTTTGACATAGGCAAGGCAATACTAATTAAACGATCTAAGAAATCATACATCCGCTTGCCTCGAATCGTTACTGACAAGCCAACGGGCATTCCTTGTCGTACCTTAAAACTTGAAATTGATTTCTTGGCCTTTCGAAATACCGGTTTTTGTCCGGCCAGCAATGCCAAATCACGCTCAGCTTTTTCAACAGCTTTGTTGTCCTTCAACATCCGGCCAATTCCTGTATTAACTGTGACTTTCTTTATTTTTGGCACAGCCATTACATTTTTAATACCAAACTGTTTCTGCAAAGCAGGCACGACATTTTTTCTATATTGTTCTTGTAATCTGGGTAGTGTCATGAGGTTCATATTATACACTAAAATCTCATTTTGAAAAGCTACAATTGAGCCTTGCATTTCTTACAAATTCTAATTTTATCGGCTCCAGATTGTCCTAACTGATAACCTACTCGAGTCGGCTTTCCGCATGATTTGCAAATCACAGCCATGTTACTTGAACTTACCCAGCGTTCCCGAGCGATAATTTGGCCTTTCTGACCTTGCTTTTTTGCTCTAAGGTGACGTTTGACCGTGTTTAAGCCTTCAACTACTACTTTACCGTCAGAAGGAGAAATACTCAAAATTTTTCCGGTTTTTCCCCGATCTTTGCCGCCAAGCATGATAACCGTGTCGCCTTTGTGAATACGAAGATGCATCATATGTTTATACTAATTCTTGAGCCAAAGAAGCAATCGTAGTAAATCCTTTTTCTTTGATTTCCCGCGGAATCGGACCAAAAATACGGCCACCCTTAGGTTCCTTGCCGTCCAAAATAACAACGGCATTGTCATCAAAGCGAATACTACTTCCGTCTTTGCGCCGGAATGTATTTCGCTGACGGACAACAACCGCCCTAAGAACCTCTTTCTTTTTGACTGCTTTACGCGGCTCAGCTTCTTTTACCGAAACTACAACAATATCGCCAATCTGAGCATATCGCCGTCTTGTTCCACCGAGTACCTTAAAAACTCCGACCTTTTTTGCGCCGGAATTGTCAGCTACATCTACAATTGAACGAAGTTGCAACATGCGAATTTATCAGAGAGGAAATGCTGAAAGCAGACGATCTGCTATAAAATTCAGCATCCCGCTCCACTTTTTGTGACATTACTTTTTATTTGTGTACTACCACGAAAAGTGGGGCGGGATAACGGTTTAGTAATCAACTCACCTTTTCGGCTCGTTGAACTAAGCCCGTTACAATCCAGCGTTTCTCTTTTGAAATTGGGCTGGTTTCTCTAATTAAAACTTTGTCACCGGTGTGATATTGGCCTTCAGTATCGTGAGCTTTATAGCGTTTAGATACCTTATAATACTTCTTATATATCGAGTGCTTGCGCAAACTTCTGACCTCTACCACTACTGTTTTTGTCATTTTATCCGAAACAACGATGCCCGAAAGCAGTCGGCCTTTTGTTGGTATGGATTGTTTTTGTTCATTAGCCATGATTATTTATCGGTTTGAAGTTGACGCATCCTGGTTAAAATTCGAGCAATATCTTTTTTGACAGCGCCAAATTCATTAAAATTCTTTAATTTTTTATCTGCTAAATCAAATCTAATCTGCAGTAACTTTGCCCTAAGTTCTTTTAACTTTACTGCTAATTCATCGATTGATTTGCTTGTTAAGTCTTCCATAATTTCTGTTTATCTTTTTATAATTCTGGTTTTAATCGGCAACTTATGAGACGCCAGGCGAAGTGCCTTCAAGCTTGTCTCCATATCCAGTCCATCTATTTCAAACAGAATTCTGCCGGCTTCAACCGGAACTACGAAGTGAGACAGCGAACCGCGCCCGCCACCCATGCCGACTTCAGAACTTTTAGCCGTTCGGGGCTTATCTGGAAATACACGAATCCAAATTTTGCCACCTCGCTGCATAAACTGGGCCATAGCCCGCCGAGCTGATTCCAACTGATTAGCTTTAATCCAAGATGATTCCTCTGCTTTCAAACCATAACTGCCGAAACTTAAACTAACACCTCTGGTAGCAGCTGACTTAAGATGACCTTTATGAACTTTAGTATGTTTTACTCTCGCAGGTTGCAGCATGTTAATAATTTACTTATTAAAAACTTCGCCTTTATAAATCCAAACTTTTACGCCAACCGTACCATAGGTAGTAATAGCTGTAGCCTTGGCAAAATCAATATTAGCTCTTAAAGTTTGTAAAGGCAGACTTCCCTGCTCCATATGCTCGGTCCGAGCAATTTCAGCTCCGTCTAAACGGCCAGCCAATTGAATTTTTACTCCTTTTACTTCACGATTTGCCATAATTTTAGCTACAGTTTGCTTCATAATTCGCCGGAATGGAATTCGCTTCTCAATCTGGTCAACCATCGACTCTGCCATTATCATAGCCGATGATTCTGGATTTTTAATCTCCTGAATTTCTATCCTAACCGCAATCCTCTTTTTTAAAAGTTTCTGAATAGCTTGCTTTAGTTCTTCTACGCCAGTGCCGCCCCGGCCGATAATCAATCCTGGTCGGGCCGTAAATATTGCAATATTTAATGTATCGGTACCGCGTTCAATCTCAACATGATCAACTGCCATATTTTTAAGACGTCTAGTTAAAAAGCTGCGCACATTCAAATCATCCTTCAAATAAGCAGAATATTTGACACCACCAAACCAGCGAGAATTCCAGTCTCGATTTATGCCAATGCGCATTGAAATTGGTGATATTTTTTGTCCCATAAAATTACACTGCTTTTCGGCTAAAAATTCTCTTGCCAATTCTGCCAAATAGGCCTTTTTTACCAACTTCTCTTTTTATCTCCGGTTTTTTAATTTCTTCAGCTTTTAATTCCCTGACTTCTTCTTTTTTCTCAGCTATCTTTTCAGCAACGGCGGCTTTCTTTTCACTTTTTAATCCGGGAATTTTCTCTTCCAAAATTAATTTTATATTGCTTGTTTTCTTTTGAACCTCGGTTGCCCGGCCCTGAGCCCTAGGCATATATCGCTTTAATTTAATCCCTTCATTTACCACAAGTTCTTTTATATACAGGTTATCTCGAACCATTTGATAGGTATTTTCGGCGGTAGCAATTGCTGAATTAATTAATCTTAGGAGTTGGGGAACAGGTCGCCGAACCATATGATGCAACTGATCAATTGCATCCTTAACATCGCGTTTCTTAATTAAATCAATAACTGCCCGAACTTTTCGGGGAGCAAGTCGCAAACCGTTTAATTGGGCGGTAACTTTTGCCATATATTATTTAACTGCTGGTTTCTCTGTAGTTGGTTCGACTTTAGCTGCTTGAGCGGCTTCAATTTCTTTCTGGCGCTGAGCAGCTTCCAATTCTTTCTGCATTCGACCGCCATGACGAACAAATTTTCGGGTATGGGAAAATTCTCCCAGTTTGTGGCCAACCATGTCTTCGGTTATAAAAACTGGAATATGCACTTTTCCATTATGGACGCCAAATGTAAAGCCAATCATCTCAGGAATAATTGTGCAATCTCTAGCCCATGTTTTAATCACCGTCTTATCGCCAGACTTAAGCTTAGCTATCTTTTTCAATAGTTTTTTATCAACGTAAGGTCCTTTTTTAAGACTTCGGCTCATATGATTATGTTATTTAGTTCTCCGGCGGATAATAAATCGGCTTGATCTTTTTTTAAGATTCCGTGTTTTATGACCGCCGGTAACTTTACCATGTCTGGTCTTGGGTCGGCGAGTACCCCGTCCCTGTCTGCCTTCACCGCCGCCATGCGGGTGGTCAACTGGATTCATCGCTGTACCCCGTACTTTCGGCCGTTTGCCAAGCCAGCGAGATCGTCCCGCTTTTCCCAAAGAAATAAGAGCGTGTTCAGGATTGGAAAGTTGGCCAATAGAAGCAAAAGCTTCTCCTGAAATCAATCTCATTTCTGACGAAGGCATGGCAAGCTGGATATAGCCGCCTTCTCCTGCTAAAACGGTAGCGCCGCTACCGGCAGAGCGAGCAATCCGACCACCCTGTCCCGGAAATAATTCAATATTGTGAACAATTGTACCCTGGGGAATATTTTTCAACCGCATTCGATTCCCAGGACGGATAGGTCCCTTGTCGCCAACTATAACAACATCATCAATTTTTAAATCTTGAGGTGCTAAAATATATGATTTTTGACCGTCAACATAATGAATTTGAGCAATTCTCGCTGTTCGGTTAGGATCATACTCAATTGAAAACACTCTTGCTGGCACATTAGTCTTTATCTGTTTAAAATCAATCTCGCGATATAGCCGTTTTACTCCCGCACCTCGGTGACCACTAGTAATCCGACCTTGGTTATTTCTACCCACAGCCCGCTTAAATCCCTTAGTAAGCGACTTTAAAGGATTGACTGGAGTCAATTGATTAAAGTCGTAACCGGTTGTATGTCGCCGAGAAGGCGTAGTGGGCCTATATTGCTTCATATAAAATATTATGGTTTGGCTTGCTCAATTGTCTGACCGGGTTCTAAAACAACCACTGCTTTCCGGAAACCCGAGCGAAAACCGGGATGTTTCCCCAAATCTTTTCGTTTTTGAGGCATATTCAAAATCTTCACAGCCCTTATTTTTACATTATATAGAGCCGCTATCTGTTTTTTAATCTCTTGTTTAGTTGCCTTATCAGTAATTTTAAAAATATATTGGTTTAATCCTCCAAGTATTGAAGCTTTTTCACTTACATATGCATTCTTTAAAATCCGATAAGCACTGAATTTTCCAGCAGCAACTTTGTCCCAAGTTTGCTCAGCAGAGATTTCCTCTTTTATAACTTTAACCTCTCCGGCAGGTTCCGGTGTTTTTTCCTTTTCTTTCTTATTTTTACTAAAAATATTAAACCGCATATTATTTCGCAACAATTTGTTCAATTACGGGAACCGCATCCTTAAGAATAATGACATTCTTATAGTTAAGGGCTAATAAGGCATTCATATTTCGGGCTTCCATCATGGCCACATTGGATAAGTTATTAGTTGGCCTGGTTAATGCATTACGTTCTTTCCCTGATGGAACAATTACCAGCATACTGGGCAAATTTTTGGTATTTTCCTTTGCAAACATCGGTGTCAGTGATTTTACAACCGCCGCCATTTCTTTTGTTTTTGGAGCTGGCAAATTAATAGAATCTACCACCACTAACTGGCCATCATGCGCCTTCGATGATAAGGCAATACTAAGCGCCTTTCGGGCAACTTTAGAGTTAATTCTCTTTTTAAAGTTA
>DASPWL010000062.1:0-3361 GCA_035637795.1 Minisyncoccota bacterium
AAAACCAGAATCATAAGCGCCAAGGCAAAAAATAAAATCGGCAGTGCCAACTTCCGCCAATAAGAATACGGCACCCTGGAAAATAAAAAGAGCAATATAAAACCGGGGAGAGCGCCAAAAAGCAATTGGTGCTTTACATAATAGTAAGGCGATCCAAATTTCTTCTGGCCTTCAACAATTCCCGCTGAAGAAAGCATAACCAAGCCAAAAATAACAAGAAGAAAAACAATAATAATAAGCTGCTTGCGCATAATTAAGCATCATACCAAAAATCCAGTACAACAAGTAAGGGACTATCTGCAAATAAGTCAATGAGTCATTGTAGGTGGGATTTACACAGCTTGACGAAGCGAGTAAAAGACAAAATTCCAGCAGGAATTTATGTCGTGCCCGCCACAATGACTCATTGACTGAAAAAATCTAGAATTATTATGCAAATACTTTTTGCATATAAAAAGTTAAACCCATCCGATAAGATTTAGTCAGGATGGGTTTAACTTTTACCTAAAAAGTGGCGGAATTTTACTATCTACCAGGAATATTACTAATCCAATAATAGCGCCGATAGCATTAATCATCCAAAATCGCATGGTTACCTGGCTTTCCGGCCAACCTTTTGCTTCAAAGTGATGGTGAATTGGCGTGGAATAAAATATCTTCTTGCCCCGCAATTTTTTAGAGAACATCTGAACCAGCACTGAAATCGCTTCAATAAAAGGGATCACGGCAATAAAAGGAAGGATAAATGCGGTATCAGTAAGAGCAGCTACAACGCCCAAAGTGCTGCCTAATGCCATTGTTCCCGTCTCACCCATAAAAAATTTGGCCGGGAAGATATTAAACCATAAGAATGCGACTAGTGCGCCCATCAAACTGACCAAAAATACTACTAAATCCATTTTACCCTGATCAAAAGCAATAACCGCATAAGCGCCAAACATAATAAGAAATATGCCGCCTACCAGGCCATCAAGACCATCGGTAATTTTTATGGAAAACGAGGTTGCATTGATAAGCAAAATAAAAAACAGGAAATAAACCCAGCCGATATGAACATCTCCCAAAAACGGCAAAGTAATATAATCCCAGCCCAATTTGAAATAAAACCACCAAGCTCCTATGGTGGCAATAATTGTATAGAACAAAAGATGCTGGCTAAGCCTGAATCCCTTTCGGCGAAAAATGCCAAAAAGATCGTCGCCCATGCCAATAATGCCGGCAACAACAAGAAATCCGAGCGGCAAAAGGGTCTGGCTCCGCGATAAAAAGTTAATTCTCCCCCAGAATCTACCTCCTAGCCCGGAAGCAATCCAGGCCAATAACATAATAACTGATACTGTCAGCCAGATAGGAAATCCGCCCATAGTCGGCGTACCTTCTTTTTTTTGATGGAGTTGATTGAAAATAGGGGCATTATCTTTGGCTATTTCCTTTCCGGGACGAAAATACTTATATAGAATTTTTACCCAAAAATCAGTGGCAATAATATTAATAAAAAAAGCGAGTACAGCGAACATAAATACTCGCACCACATTAAAAACGGTAAATCCTTCGACAATTGTTGGCAGTGCACTCGACATAATTATTCCCATCTATACGCTTGCGTAACCCAATCAATCAATTTTTTAGTGTCCTCAAATCGATTGGTTGACCCTAGAACAATACTTATCAGTGTATCATGTTTATTGTTTACATTCACCGCTACTACCATGCAACCCAGCGCAATATCAGTATAGCCAGTTTTACCGCCCAGCAGGTTATCGATTGTTCCAAGTAATTGATCAGTATTCTTTATTTGACGTTCAGGAGCGCCTTGAGATTTCAAAGTTAATTCTGGCTGGCGTAAAACTTCCCAAATTTTATTATATTTCAAAGCATGCGCCACGAGCTTAACAAAATCCTGGGCTGTCGAATAAGCATTATCATTTAAACCGGCCGGATCAAGAAATTGTGTGTCCTTCATCCCTAACAAAGATGCTTGCTCATTCATCTTGGCAATAAAATCTATATTTTTACTCTGGCCATACATGGCCAGAGCTTTAGCGGCATCGTTGGAAGACCCTATCAACATTGTCTGAAGGAGATCTTCCACTGAAATTATTTCTCCAGCATAAAGGTCTTGCTTTGAACCGTCTACGCGGACAGCTTCCTTTGGGATAGTAACTTCTTCTTTCAAATCAAGATTATCAATAACAACTAACGCTGTCATAAGTTTAGTAAGTGAAGCAATGGGCAGACGCTGTTTTGAATTAAAATCGTAAAGAAATCTTTCCGAGCGAACATCATATACAAGCGCTGATTTAGCATCTATAACCGGCTTGGGTATGCTGGAATCTAAAAGCGGAACGAAGGAGGGTTCTGAAACTGGCAGAACATAAGCCTGGGTTGTATTAAAAAATGGCTCCAGAGGAGAAAGAGATTCGCCTTTCTCATTTAGCGGCACATTTAAAACAAAAAAAACATTTACCGCCAGTAATAGGCCAACAACAATAGCAAGGAGATAAATCTTGGTTTGCATAAAATTATTTTCCAACTTTAATATGTAATTCTTCCAGCTGTTTAGGGCTTAGTTCACTGGGAGCTTCCATGACGGATGTCCTGCCTGAACTTGTTTGCGGAAAAGCTTGGACTTCACGTAAATAATTCTCTCCAATAAGGCTCATAATAAGACGCTCAACACCATGGGCAATTCCGCCATGGGGAGGTGTCCCGTACCTGAAAGCATCAAGCATATGTCCGAATTGCTTTTGAATGGTAGTTATATCATATCCCATAATCCTAAATACCGCCTCTAACATTTCTGGTTTATGAGCTCTAATGCTTCCGCCACCCACCTCAATCCCGTTGCATATAAGGTCATATTGCGTAGTCAGAATTTTATCAATATGATTGCCGTCCAGCAGCCATTGCACATGCTCTGGCTGGGCCTGAGAAAAAGGATTATGGGTAAAAGTCCAATTTCCTTCCTTATCTTTTTCAAAAAATGGAAAATCTTTAACCCAGGCAAATGCTAATATCCCTTTTTCCTTATCTTCCTGGGTCCGCAAATCAAATTTATCTGCTTTAAATTTTTCCATAGCTTCACGATGAGTAAACACAGGGAATGGTTTTTCTTTAATACTATAGCCCATGGATTCAACTACCGTCGTGATCATCTCTTCATCTAAAGCCATGACATCCTTTTGCTCGACAAAACTCATTTCTAAATCAATTTGAGTATGTTCAAACCCACGGTCAGCCCGAAGATCCTCATCTCGCACACAGCGAGCAATTTGAAAGTATTTTTCAAATCCGGCCGCCATAAGCAGCTGCTTATATTGTTGAGGACTTTGAGGCAAGGCAAAAAATTTTTCGGGATATA
>DASPWL010000063.1:0-2979 GCA_035637795.1 Minisyncoccota bacterium
CATTGGCTTAATATTCAAGGAAACAAAATTTGAAATTAAAGGCAAAATACCTTAGGATTATCTAATAATTTGTCGGCGTAGCTCAGTGGTAGAGCACTGCCCTCATAAAGCAGTTGTCGCAGGTTCGATCCCTGCCGCCGACACAACATTTCGGCGGAGCACACAAATTGATTTGCGTGCGTCAGGAATCGAAAGCCGGAGCATGTTGCCGTAGGCAACAGCGAGGCGGGGTCGCAAGTCGCGCGAGCGAACTAGTGACCGATCCCTGCCGCCGACACTGAATGTAATTAAAATGCAAAACGGATTTTCTCATCAATTTGATACTTTTGATTCCGGGCTACGGTTAATCACTGTTCCCATGGGAGGTACGAAGACGGTTACGGTATTAGTGCTCGTCGGAACTGGTTCGAAATATGAGACAAAAGAGATTAATGGCATCTCGCATTTCCTGGAGCATATGATGTTTAAAGGAACAACCAAAAGGCCAGGTTATTTGGATATATCACGAGAACTTGATTCAATCGGCGCCGAATATAATGCTTTTACCAGTAAGGAATACACTGGATATTATGCGAAAGCAAGTTCACAAAAATTAGACGTGATTATGGATGTAGTATTTGATATCTTTTTGAATTCAAAATTAGACGGGGAAGCTATCAAAGTTGAAAAGGGGGTTATCATTGAAGAACTTAATATGTATCGAGATGACCCGCCTCGTTATGTAGGAGATTTATTTGAGCGCCTATTATACGGCGATCAACCGGCTGGTTGGGATGTTGTTGGTGAAAAGGAAATAATAACTAAGCTCGAACGTAAGGATTTTGTTGAATATTTCAATACGCACTATATTGCTGAAAATACCGTAGTGGCGATTGCGGGCGATATTGATCCAGTGCAGATAAAAGAAAAGGTAATGAATTATTTTGCAGAGATTCGTCAGGGCAAGCCGGTAACTAAGCTGGCTGTAACGGAAAAACAAATCCAACCCCAGACGCTTATTCATTCCAAAAAGACTGATCAAACTCATTTCCACCTCGGTTTTAGAGCGTATAATATATTTGATCCGCGCAAGTATCCGCTTTCGGTGCTGGCTACCATCCTGGGCGGAGGAATGAGTTCACGGCTTTTCGATGAAGTTCGTGAAAAACGCGGGCTGGCATACTATGTGCGAGCCGGTAAAAATGATTATACTGACAGTGGTTCTTTTGTCATCAGTGCCGGTGTGAATAATGAAAGGGCAGTAGAAGCGATCGAAGTTATAACTGAAGAAATACGAAAGGTTAAGAAAGATGGAGTTACTCCCCAAGAGTTACACCAGGCGATCGATCAGATTATAGGCCGCACGGCTCTGGCCCTTGAACACTCGGATGCTGTAGCCGAGACTTATGCCGATCCCGTGTTGTTTCAAGGGAAAGTTTTGACGCCCGAAGAGGAACTCGATAAGATTAAAAAAGTTACTCTGGCAGATATTATGCAGGTGACATCGGATATTTTTCAAAATGAAAAATTAAACCTTGCCCTCATCGGTCCCTTTGATGATTCCAGTCAATTTGAAAAACTTTTGAAAGTTTAAAATTATTTGATGGCTGATTCCCATACCCATATTGAAATTTCCTCCACCAGTATTTTAAAAACTATACTGCTGATTTTATTTTTTTTCTTTCTATATCTTCTCCGAGGCATATTGGTTGTTTTTCTTTTTGCAATTATTATTGCTTCGGCGATCTCTCCATTTGCTAATTGGCTGGAGAAGAAAGGACTGCCACGGCTCCTAGCCGTAATTTTGCTGTATCTTATCATTTTTGGGCTCATCATCTTCATACTTTCTCAGGTTATTCCCTTTGCATCAGAAGATTTATCGCAATTAACAGTCGTATTTCCCAAAATTATTGAAAAAGTATCATCCTCGCTGGAAAACGTGCAACGAGGAGTGTCGGGATATTTTGATTTTGTAGGTGAAATCCAGAATATATTGGAAACGTTCAGCAGTTATCTGCAGCAGGTTTCCCAGTCCGCGCTTAATCTGGTGATAAGCATTTTTGGCGGCGTATTTTCATTTATAGCGATTATAATCATTTCTTTTTATCTGTCGGTCATGAAAAATGGCATTGAGAGTTTTTTAGCTTCAGTTGTGCCTCATAAATATGAAGACTATGCCATTAGTCTATGGAAACGAGCAGAAATAAAAGTAGGTAGATGGCTTCAAGGACAATTGCTCCTCGGTCTCATTGTAGGTCTCATCGTTTATATTGGTTTGTCATTGATGGGTATCCGCTTTGCCCTTATTCTTGGACTTATGGCCATGGTCTTGGAAATTGTGCCGGTAGCCGGACCAATTTTAGCCGCTATTCCGGCAGTTTTTCTTGCCTTTCTCCAAAGCCCCAGCATGGGACTTTGGGTTATTGTTTTTTGTGTTGCTGTTCAGCAATTGGAAAATCATGTTTTAGTTCCCTTGGTGCTTGGGAAAACAATTGGACTTAATCCTGTCGTTGTTATTATGGCTTTGCTTATTGGCGGTAAACTTTCGGGAATAATCGGCGCAATTTTAGCGGTGCCGATAGCAACGGTTATTGTCGAAGTGTTCGATGATCTCGCAAAGCATAAAGAAGCGAGTCGGGTAACTTAGTATGGCAACTTTGTATGTCGTAGCCACGCCGATTGGCAATCTTGAAGATTTTACGATACGAGCCATCAACGTTCTTAGCAACGTTGATTTAATTTTGGCAGAAGATACGCGAGTCACCAGAGTTCTACTTGAGCGCTATAATATTAGTAAAGAAGTTATAAGTTATCATCAGCACAGTACCTTGCGTAAAATTGAATTAGTTATCGATTCATTACACAAGGGCAAGAATATAGCACTGATTTCGGATGCCGGCACTCCGGGAATTAATGATCCAGGCGGATATTTAATTCAAAAAATATTCACTGAATTGCCGGAGACAAAAATTATCCCGATACCAGGAGCAAATGCAGCTA
>DASPWL010000064.1:0-6533 GCA_035637795.1 Minisyncoccota bacterium
TAAAGAATAAGAGCAATGGCAAACGGGCTACATAAGTAATCTCATCGGCATTATTGCCTGAATCGTAGATTAATCGGCGGCCGAACTCCCATTGGCCGTTGATGTCTGTATTCCAGAATGTGCTGCGAAAAACGGATTGGTTAAGATTAAGCGTCAGTAAAGCTAGTCCAGCTAAATCTTTAGCTAGTGGCGGATGTTCTGGGTTGAGCCGCATGTCGCCTTTAGTGACATATGAGTAGCCAGCGCCAACATGGGGAATCTCATCAACTATAAAAGAATCATTGATCATGCTCAACAGCATGAGGAGAACTGAAACGGTAATGATTATTGCCGGGAATAATTTTTTCATCCCGTTAGAAGTAGTACAAACCATCGAATGGCTTGGAACTAGGATAGATTGGTTTTATAATTATTCTCATTTTAGTGGTGATTACAGACCCGCTAGGGCTACTTCTAACGGGATTCATTTTCGCGGTTCCAGTGAGAAAACAATCCCATTTTGCCGATATTGGCGGTATTTGTACTGTTCTTCAGTCAAATAGTAGATATTTTTGGCTTTTTGTTTTGCTGGTGTCCAGGTGTCAGTCAGGTACATTACAGTTTGGGCAGGCATGGGTATGCCGTTTACTAATATACCCTCGGCATTCACTACCACGTACTTATAGCGGCTTGGCGGCAGTGCATTAATCTGTTGGGCAATATCGGAATAGCGTTTGCTAAAGGCATCGGCCACATTGGGGTTGGTTGCCCAGCGGTTAAAATATTTATCAAATTCCGCGAATCCAATCGCTGCCAAGAAGATAATTATTACGGTGGTGCTTACTAATGTACTTTCCTTTAAGTATAAGCGGTGATGAAGAGGCATCGAGACATTAATTTCGTGGACATCCTGCATTCGATAACGGTGGTCAATAAATTGGAATATCCACCACAGACCCTGGGCGGCAAACAGCATAGCTACCGGTGCAACCAGAACTGAGCGAAGAGCGTGAGGGATTCCCTCATTAGAAATAACTACTGGAATGAGTCCGATAAAGAACCATGAAAGCAGCAGTACTTGAGGTGCTGAAATATGGCCGTGTTTTCGCCATGATTTTCTTAATTTTAGAATACTGCCCAAGAGTCCGATGGCAAATAAAGCGGCAACCGGCCAGGCTAATTCCGGTTCCCCAGCATAATTGTGGCGCCAGTTCCAGTCCCCGGAGATTACAAACATCCCTAGGGTCTTGACCATATTTTTACCCAGGTCTTCCAAGGGAGTATTAGAAGAAAAAACCGATAATTGACTGGTTCGGCCCAGAAAATCTTGAGGATTGTTATAAAAATACCAAAGGATGGGCAGAGTGATGATTAAAGCAGTGATTCCAAGGGCAGCGAGGCCCTTTAAAAGTTTAATGCGGGCATGAATGTATTGGGAATGGGTAAAATCTTTTTTGATGGTTTGCCAATAGGCAATTAAAACTAAAAACAGAGCCAGGGGAATGATCCGGAAGGCAATATAGGTGTAAAATCCAAGTCCCCAACATAGGCCGCTTAGGATAAAATCCCAGACCGAACTTGAGCGGAGACCTCGCCAGAGAAAATAAAAACCCCAAACGATAAACAGTGGCGCCATAATGGCTCGGAAACCAATGCGTGAAAAAAGTACGTGCCAGAATGATACAGCCAGTAAAAAGCTGGATATCCCGGCAATATGGGAATTGAAAAGCTGTTTAGCCAAGAGATAAAGGCCTATCACCGTGAAGATACCTGTGATTGCCGATACAGTGCGAAGCGCCCAGCTCGTATTGCCGAAAAATTTGATTGAGATTGCTTCCAGGTCAATAAACAGCCCTTCCCGTCCATTATTTTCGGGATAAAAAATTTTAAAGTGGTTTGATTCTAATGCCTGAATGGCATCGTTGCCATTCATAGCTTCGTCTGGATAAAGGCCCGGTGGAACCGATTGGATATGGTATAAGCGGAAGAAAGAAGCGATGGCGATAATAAGAAGAAAAATAATGAGTTCGTCTCTGTTTTTCATGTATAGGTTATCTCTTATCTATTCTATCATTTTCGAACATTCTTTTATCAACAGTTTTTAGAATTTATGCTATACTGCACATATAATTGTGAATACCTATATCTTAGCGGTGTATTTAGTGGTGGGCGCCATCATCATTTTCACAGCCCTGGTTTTGTTTGATATCGCCCGAACGCGAGGGCGGATTGCCCAGGCTCTAAGTATGTCTCTTTTTAAAGTAACGCCGCCAGCTGGCAGTCTCACATCTGATATTCAATCAGAGAAGGATTTTATGAGTCTGATGGAGCGGCTTTATGCTACCTTTACTAATCTTCATGCATGGGGATGGAATAAGTTTGCTTATGGCGAGCCATATATGTCGCTGGAATTAGTAGTGCCGCAAGTCGGCGAAGAAGTTAATTTTCTTGTTTCCGTCCCGCAGAGCTACGGCCATTATTTTGAGAAGCAGGTAAAAAGTTTATTTCCGGCCCTTCAAATCGAAAAAATAAAAGATTTGAATGTTTTCCATCCCAAAGGTGATGTTGTTGGAGCCTCTTTGCAGCTTCAGAAGGAATCCATCTTCCCCTTACAGACTTATGCTAAATTGCCATACGATCCGTTGACTAAATTTATTGCTGTCTTTTCAAACCTAGAGCGAGAGGGCGAAGGGGCAGCAATCCAAATTTTAATTCGGCCGTCTCATAAAGAACGGGTACGTAAAAAAGCCGAACAGCTTGCTCGCCGCCTTCAATATGGTTCGGATAACCATTCAACTCTTGTTAAACCAGCGCAGAATAATAGCCCGGCGTTGGAAGCTCTAGTAGCAAAAGCATCACGGCCGCTATTTGATACGAATATTCGGATTATAGTTTCATCAGATGATGGAGCGCGCTCTCAACAGCTTATGCGGCTTATTACCGGCGTATTTATGCAATTTTCTAATCCCAACCTCAATGCGTTCAAGATAATGCCAATCCAATCTAAATCTCTTGAAAAATTTATTTTTAGTTTTGCTTATCGGCTCTTTGATTCAAAACAGGTAATTTACCTGTCAAATGAAGAGCTTTCAAGCTTATATCATTTTCCGTTGCCAACCCAAGTAGCGGTATAATTTAATTAATATGAAAAAATTTACGTCGCGGGATTTATATGCTTCTATAATAACCGGAATAATAACTGGTTTTATAGCTTGGAAGATAATTGATTATCTTAAGCTGTATCAATTGCCGGGAGGATATTCGCTGGCATGGCTAGTGGTGATTGTACCGATTTTATGGATTGCCGGGGTTAATCTAGGTTATTACTTCGGCAAACAAATTGATTTTTTTACCCGTTTTGGCCGGTTCGTTGCCATTGGCTTTACTAATACCGCTGTTGATTTTGGCGTACTTTACCTTCTTATTGCTAAGTACGGACCAGCTACAGGAATAGTTTTTTCTTCGTATAAAGCTATTTCGTTTACTGTGGCCACGGTGCATAGTTATCTGTGGAATAAGTATTGGACATTTGATTCAGGAAAAACTTCTGGTGGTGGGCATGAATTTTTGAAATTCCTTTCAGTTACGGTAGTGAGTCTTGTAATAAATGTTGTAATCGCTACCCTTGTTTTGGAGACCGGTGTTTCACTAGGTCATGATCCAAAATTATGGGCAGGAATAGCTGCTATTGCTGGTTCTGCTGCCGCCCTTATCTTTAGCTTCTTGGGTTTTAAAATAATAGTGTTCAAAAAATAATGGAGGGAAAATGGAATGCTTTATCGGACATACCGACCACAATCATTTGGCCAGATTATTGGCCAGCAGCATGTCGTCAGAACACTAAAGGGCGCTTTAGTAAATAATCGCATTGGCCACGCGTATCTTTTTACGGGACCTCGCGGAACGGGCAAGACTACTATAGCGCGGGTTTTTGCCAAAGCATTAAATTGCATCCACCGAGCCAAAGATGGGGAGCCGGATAATGCTTGCGAGCGGTGCCAGGCCGTCAACGAAGGTCGTTCTCTGGATCTGATTGAAATTGACGGCGCTTCTAATGGACGGGTTGATGAAATGAGAGCCCTGAAAGAAAGTGCCACGGTGGCAGCTGCTTCCGGCGGTTATAAAGTATTTCTGATTGATGAAGTGCACATGGTCAGTGCGGGCGGCTTTAATGCTCTTTTGAAAATTCTTGAGGAACCGCCGGCGCATGTCATTTTTATTTTGGCCACCACTGATCCGCAAAAGATTCCGCAAACTGTCTTATCGCGGGTTCAACGATTTGATTTTCGCAAACTAACTACTAATGAAATTGCCGGCAAACTCAAAGAAATTGCTCAAAGTGAGAAAGCAAAAATCGGTGATGAGGCACTGCTGGCAATTGCTCGAGCTTCAGACGGCGCCTTGCGCGATGCGGAGGTTTCTCTGACTAAAGTTTTTTCTTCATTTTCCAAGCAGGAACAGATTACGACAGAAAAAGTTAACGATATATTGGGTCTTATTCCCAGAATATATCATGCGGAATTTCTTGGCCATATGGATAAAGGAAATCAAACGGCTGCCTTAACATTTATTCAGAATTTACATGATAATGGCATAAATTTAGAACATTTTACTAAGGATTTTCTTGAATATCTTCGCCGAGTTCTTATTGCAAAAGTTAATCCGGTATCCATTGCTTCATCGGACAAATTTCAAGATCCTGAAAATGAATTGATTCATTCACAGGCGAAAAAATTTGATATTGCCCGTCTCATTAAAATGCTTACTGTCTTTACTTTAGCAAGGAATGAAATGAAATATTCGCCTATTGTGCAGCTGCCGCTTGAATTGGCAGTATTGGAAATAACGAATCAGACGTAATCCAGTATTAATTTATTTTGACCGTCGGGTTGGCGGTGGGATCATTAAGAAATAATAAAATAGAGGCGGGGGTCAAAAATAGATTAATACTGGATCATAACCTTGTTTAATATAATCCTTCTCGGTTTAACTTCTTTGCTGACTGATTTTTCCAGCGAAATGATTATTCCATTGCTGCCGTTTTTTATTCAGCTGCTTGGCGGCGGGGGAATAGCTCTCGGATTTATCTTTGGTTTTGGTGATGCTTTGGCAGCAATTTTTAAAGTGATTTCCGGCTACTGGGCTGATCGGACGCGCAAATATAAGCAGTTTGTTTTTTGGGGCTATGTTTTTTCGGCTATTGCAAAATTTCTTTATCCGATTGCACAAAGTTGGCAACATCTGGCTGTCATTCGGCCATTTGAGCGGATAGGGAAAGGTATTCGCGATGCGCCTCGTGATGCTATCGTCTCCGAATCATTATCAGATCATGAGCGCGGGAAGGGTTTCGGTGTCCAGCGAGCCATGGACAGTGCTGGGGCGATCGTGGGTTCGGTAGCCGTCCTCTTACTTTATGTATTTTTGAATGTTTCAATACCAAAAATATTTTTAGTGGCCGCTTTTATTGGACTCTTAGCAGTTATACCTGTTTTCTTTGTTGATATACCTAAAAATCTATCGATTCAAAAACAGTTAAATGGGCATAAATTACCAGCCAGGTTGAAAAAATTTATTGCTGCCGCCACCCTCTTTGCATTGGCCAATTTCAGTGTGGCGTTTTTTATCTTGCAAGCGCAAGTTTCTTTTTTTAATTTGAGCGAAAAACAGACCTTGGGTTTAGTGCTTGTAGTTTATATTTTTTTTAACTTATTTCAGGCGGCTTTCTCTGAACCGGCTGGTTCGCTTTCGGATAAAATCGGCCGCCGCTTAGTCATTAAAATTGGTTATGGAATTTTTAGTTTTGTTTCTTTGGGTTTTCTGCTCATTGCTCTGATTCACCCCATCAATATCGTGAGTTTCTTTACTCTACTGGTACTTTTTGCCTTATACGGACTGTTTAATGCCTTCATTGATGCTTCCCAGCGAGCTTATGTTTCTGATCTTTCAAGTATCGAAATTCGAGGCACAGCCCTGGGTACATTTGATACACTTATTGGATTAGCTGCCATCCCGGCGGGCCTGATTGCCGGATTTTTATGGAATATTTCTTCGGTTATTACTTTTGGTTTTGGCTTTGTTGTCTCTTTGGGTGCGATAATTTTTCTTTCCCTTGTGGTGGGGGAAGACTAGGATTATAGTGAGATTATGCCTATGCATCGGCATTCGCGAATATATCTTTCCCGAAGCCATATTGCTATCACCCTCTTTTTTGTAGCGATACCCTTTATATTTCTTCTCTTTTTCTCGCGTATTGCCCATATCCAAACGGTATTTTTATTTGAAAGTATTTTTGTATCGGTCCTGCGTTTGGCGATTGCTTATCTTATCGCTGTAAGTTTGGGTTGGATACTGGCCGCCCTTTTATATCGGGGTAAAAGAGCGGCAGTAGCTTTGCCTTTTTTTGATGTATTGCAAAGCTTCCCGGCCTTCGCAGCTTTACCCTTGGCGGTAGTGGTTTGGGGAGCGACAAATTTTACAGTTATTTTCTTTCTGGTCATCGCAGTCATTTGGCCTATATTTTTTGCCATTATTAGTTCGCTTAAATTAATCAGGTC
>DASPWL010000065.1:0-22770 GCA_035637795.1 Minisyncoccota bacterium
GGAACAACCGGCAACTTAGATGCCGGCACGTTCATCGTGCCTTTTTGTTTTGAGTCTTCAGCCACTGATTGTATTCTAAACGATAAACCCTGAAAATAAAAACAGTGTGGACCTACGGGGAATCGAACCCCGACCTGATCCATGCCATGGATCCGTAATACCTTTTTACTATAGGCCCTAATATTGTAAAAACACATTGAAAAATATCATAAAAATGATAAGATTTCAACAATTATGTCAATAGTAATCGCCCCTATAGCTCAACTGGATAGAGCTCCGGCGTCCTAAGCTGGCGATCTCCGTTCGATTCGGAGTAGGGGTACAAGCACAATGACCATCCCGAGTGAGATCAAAGAAGTACTCACAAAGTTAAAATCAAAAGGATTCGAGGCCTATGTCGTAGGCGGTTGCGTACGCGATTTACTTTTGGGCAAAGAGCCAGATGATTGGGATATCACGACCAATGCTATCCCAGCTCAAATTCAAGAAATTTTTCCCGAAAGTTTTTATGAGAATAATTTCGGCACAGTAACCATAAAAACTGATACTGTTGACCCATCTCTTCAGCAAACTCAAATTACGCCGTATCGCAAAGAGGCCAAGTATACTGATAAGCGGCATCCCGATGAAGTTAAATTTGCTTCTCAACTAACAGACGACTTGTCTCGCCGAGACTTCACTATTAATGCTATGGCTATGGATAAAAATGAAAACCTAATCGATTTATTTAGCGGGAAAAATGATCTAGAGAAAAAAGTTATCCGCACCGTGGGGAATCCCAAAGAGCGTTTCAATGAGGATGCTTTGCGGCTCTTGCGCGCTGTGCGTTTCGCCAGCATATTGGGATTTTCAATTGAGCCAAATACGTTTCAAGCAATAAAAGATTGCGCTCCATGGTTGGAAGCAATATCAAAAGAACGCATCCGAGATGAATTTATAAAAATAACATCTTCGCCCCACGCTCATACCGGCCTTCAGCTTCTTTTAGATACAAGATTACTTCATCAAATCATTCCAGAATTAATGGAAGGAGTGGGCGTGGAACAAAATCTCCATCATATCTATACGGTTTGGGAGCATAATCTGCGAGCTCTTCAGTATACGGTGGAAAAAGATTATCCGCTTCATGTTCGACTAGCGGCCCTTTTGCATGATGTAGCCAAGCCCCGCACCAAGCGGGGCCAGGGTAAATATTCCACCTTCTACGGTCATGAAGTAGTGGGCGCTCGAATAACCGCCAAAATTATGGAACGCCTGAAATTTCCGCGAGAACTATCCGAAAGAATAATCCGCCTTGTCCGCTATCATCTCTTCTATTATAACGTCGGCGAAGTAACCGAATCTTCGGTGCGGCGATTATTAGCCAAGGTCGGACCGGAAAATATTGAAGACCTGCTTAAAGTAAGGGAGGCGGATCGGATTGGCTCCGGCACTCCCAAAGCCGTGCCCTATAAACTGCGCCATCTTAAATATGTAATTGACAAAGTATCGCACGATCCGATTTCCGTAAAAATGCTTAAGGTAAACGGGCAGGATATAATGAAAGAATTAAAAATCGAACCAGGACCAAAGATTGGCCTTATTTTAAATTCGCTTCTAGCCGAAGTGCTCGATGATCCCATAAAGAATAGCAAAGAATATTTACAAAAACGGATTCATGAGTTAGACAAGAAGACTCCCGAGGAACTACGGGAATCACTCAAGCACATTGAAAAAGCGCTTGAAGAAGAAGAGAAAGCCCGCATGAAAAAATACTATGTATGATGACGGGGATTAGTGTAGCGGCAACACGCATCGTTCGGGACGATGAGATGGTGGGTTCGACTCCCACATCCCCGACAATCTTCAAAAACCGTTCTGAGCTGCAAGCGATTCAGCTTCAGCCTGTCGACGTTCGGCAATTCCAATGTCGAATTGAACCTTATCTTCGTCCGAGACAACAAAAGTTCGTTCAATCGGCTCGGTTACATTGAGTTTAACCGTATATAAAGGAGTGCCTGGCAGAGATTTTTCGGCTAAAAGAGGAACTCCTACCAGAAATAAGATGATGGCGAGCGATACAACAGCCGGGAAGCGAAATGAATGCCAATTCGAAATAAACTTCGGTAGAGGATTTGCATGCAAAGAAGCCGAAAGAAGCCTCCTTAATAAAGTCTTCTCTTCATGGGTCAATTTAACCCGCTTGGCATCCGTTATAAATTGTTCAAAATTATCAGCCATAATTTTTCTCTTGTAGAATTTTACGCAATTGAGCTATTCCTCGGTGAATTCTAACGGAAATAACGTTTTCAGTCTCATCAATCACTTGAGCAATCTCTTTAGGCGTAAGATCGTCAATATACCGCATCAGGATCACATCTCGGTATTTAGGATCCAACTTCTCAAGTACCGGCAAAATCTGGCGACCCTCAATAATTAAATCTAGCCGATTTTTTTCATGGACTGGGACATCGAATCCTTGATTCATAAGCATATCCAGCGAGGTCTCCTTTTTCTTCCGCGACCAGTCAATAATAAGGTTATTCGCTACCCGGTAAAGGAATGCTCGAAGATTATCAATTTCATTGCCCTTGCGGAAATAATTCCAGGTTTTTATAAACGCCTCCTGAACAATATCCTTGGCTGTTTCCCGGTCGCCAATCCGGAAAAAACAGTGCCGAAAAATAGCATCCGACCACTGTTCATACCCCTGGAGAAACTCTTGTTCAATTTGAGAGGGATCCTTTTTCATATCTTATGACGAAAAATATACAACTTTCTTACAAATTATAACAAAAACACTCCTGCGAGTGTTCTTGTATATACTATCACATTTAGCTTCTTAGGGGAAGCTAAATTATTTTAATGGTCCAATTATCTAATACCATTGTCAAACCGCAAGACAAGATCGGTAAATTGATTTGACTGGACAGTGACGGCAACTGGAGTAAACATCGGCCAAAGTGATTCATTGGATCCCTTTTTAATTACATAGTTTCCTGGCAAGAGTGACAAAGAGAAGGTACCATCGTTGGCTGACGTAAATAAACCTACTTTTTGATCATTCTGAAATACAACCATAGTTGTCGCGTAAGCGGAATCACAATCGTAATTCAATGTCATCACCGGACAGATCAGTCCGATAATCACTCTACCCCGAATACCGGAAGTTAATGGCAATGTAGTCACAATTGTCACACTCGCAACATTCGAATAACTAGAATTTCCAGCAGTATTAAAGGCTCGTACTCGGTAAAGATATGTTCCTGTGGTAAGTCCGTTATCCGTATAAGTCGTAACATCAGTTCCTACAGTAGCGATCTCATGGAAACTTTGTTCATTATCCTTAAGCCTCTCAATTTTGAATCCTTTTTCATTGGTAGCATTATCTATCCACTTCAAAAGTACGTTTGAAGGACTTGGTCTTATATAATTTATTATTTGCTCATAGGGTGCTTCGATTGCAGTTGCGGTAAGACCTGAAGGAGCATTGGGCCGAGTCACTGGAAGTGCCACTAAATTAACGACTTGAGTGAAGACATTGGAGTAAGGAATATCGTCACTACTAACACCTTGAGTACCGAGGGTGCGCATCAAGGTTCGATCAATTTGATATCTGCCCAGCGGAGCATCAGAGTTAAAGGTAATCATGTCGTAATTCTCGAATAGATCATTCTGGTCTAAGCCAAACGCACCTGGCAGACAAGCACTAACTTTACATGATCCTTGGGCAAATAATGTTCCCCCTCCTAAACCTTTAAATGTATATACTTCCGGATCACTAGAATTATTAGTGAGTGTTCCGTTACTAAGATAGCCAAGCTCGACTAATTTAACCTGATTAGCTGTCAGGGCTGCCGGTCCATGAATAACAATCCGCCACTGAAAAACATCTTCCGAAATAAGAGGTCCCGTATATTGTGCTTTTATACCATAATCCGCAGATGCTCCAGGATTTAAATTCGTAAATCTCGAAGGCGAAAGATCATCATGGGTACCAAGTTGCGGAGCAGTATAGGTTACTACTACCGGAGACGGTGTTGGAGTTGGAGTACCTGTTGGCGTTGGAGTAGGTGTAGACGATGGGCTAGGTTTAATAGCACTGGTGGCGTTAATCGCATCTACTAAAGCCCTCTGGGCTTCTTTTATCTTTGCTAAAACCTGATTATTTAGATCCTTTACCTTACTGAAAGCTATTTTTGCATCATTACTACTGATAATACTACTCACTTGAGCCGAAGCATTAGCAAGAGCTTTTTCGGCATCAGCGATCTTAGTTCTAGCGATAGCCAATTTTGCTTTGGCATCAATTACATCAGCACCTTGAGAAATTAGAGCATCCAAACGTTTCTGAATTCGATCAGCCAGATTTTTCTCATTACGGATCAGGATTTGGAGCCGATGCACCATCTTATCCCAGAATTTTTGTATCTCTTCCTTACGCTTTTCAACCTGTTTAGCTTCCTTTTTATCCCTATTTTTCTGTTCTTCTTGATCTTTAACTTCCTGTTTATTTTGCTTCTCATCCGTCTTAGCCGGGACATTAAAGAGCGCTCTTATGCGTTCTCCAATACTCGTTACTTGTTTTGATTCACGATTATCACGATTATTATTGTTTCCATTATCAGCCCAGACGCCTTGAGAAAAAGTGCCTACTATTATTGCGGCGGTTATTAATAATACTGCGTATTTTTGATGCTTCATATAAGTACTGATTTTGTTGTCACGGCAAAATCGATTATATATTACGATTCTATAACATAAAAGACGATAATCAAGCTGATTTCTTACTTAAAATTATAAGTTTTAGCTAAAATCCGTAGCAATTATAATACTTTTTTGGTATGGTATTCCATGATAAAATCAGCCAGTTGGGCCCGTAGTTAAGTGGCATAACGGCGCATTCGCATTGCGCAAGCGGGAGTTCGATTCTCCCCGGGTCCACATATTGAATCATGGAAACCATTTTTAAGGATTTAAATGAAAGGCAAGTCACAGCCGTTCGGGCCACTGAAGGTCCCGTTTTGGTTATTTCCGGACCGGGTTCAGGTAAAACTAGATGCCTAACGCATCGCATTGCTTACCTGATTGCCTCAGGCATATCACCCCAGAATATTTTAGCCGTCACTTTTACCAATAAAGCGGCCAATGAAATCAGAGAACGGGTCGAAAAGCTATTAGGGAAACAGCGATTTAGAGCCCGGCCCACTTTAAGCACCTTTCATTCTCTAGGTCTGAAGATTCTTCGCCGAGAAATTTTGAAACTCGGTTATGGCACAAATTTCGCCATTATCGATGGGCAAGATCAGCTGACTCTTACCAAGCGCATTATGGCTTCTTTGGAAATTGACAGTAAGCGCTTTCAACCAAATGCATTTCTTAATGGCATTTCTAAATTAAAAACCGAACTTAAATTTCCCGACGCCTATCATGGCAATGATTTTTTCTCACGAGTAGTAGCCAAAGTTTATCGAGCTTACCAGAGCGAACTTCACAAAATGAACAGCTTGGACTTTGATGATCTTATTGTCCTGACCGTTAAATTATTCAACGAATACCCTGATATCCTCGAAAAATATCAAAATCTTTGGCAATATATCTTGGTTGACGAATACCAGGATACTAGCCATGACCAATATGTATTGATTACCCTTTTAGCCAAAAAATACCGAAATCTATTTTGCATCGGCGATGACGCCCAATCAATCTATATGTTTCGGGAGGCGGACATAAGAAATATTCTAAACTTTCAAAAAGATTATCCTGAAGGAAAGATAATTATGCTTGAACAAAACTATCGTTCAACCAAAAACATCCTGGCTGCTGCCCAAAGCGTTATCAGTAACAACAAGACCCAAATTTCCAAAGAACTATGGACCAAAAATGAACCTGGGGAAAAAATAATTATCAAAGAAACTTTGAACGAACGGGATGAAGCTGGATTCATAATTGAAACCATGAGCCAACTTATGAATCACGGCTATGGGATCCATGATTTTACGGTTTTATATCGAACTCACGCCCAATCGCGAGCAATGGAAGAGGCGCTCATCATGAGCGGTTTTCCTTATCGCATTGTCGGCGGGATTAAATTCTATGACCGCAAAGAAATAAAAGATATCCTGGCCTATGTGCGATTTCTTCATAATCCGGCTGATGTAATGAGCTTCGAACGAATCGCCAATGTTCCGACAAGAGGATTAGGTAAAGCCACTCTAGACAAACTTCTAGTCATAGATCAGGGAAACCTACTTGAAACACTTATTCAATATGCCCAAGACAATGAACAATCAAAACCGAGGCGCAATCTGAAAGAATTGGCTGATATCCTGACTGGACTTAAAGAAGATATGGGCAAGAAAATAACCAGCTCTTTTATAAAAGGCCTCATTAAAACCATCGGTTATGAAGAATACCTTAAAAATTTGACTGGCCCGGCTTATGAGAATTTCGAAGAACGGGTTGAGAATCTAAAAGAATTGCTCACCGTAGCTCAAAAATACGATCGTTTCGGTCCAGGAAAAGGAGTATCAACCCTACTTGAAGAAATTGCTTTGCTCCAGGAAACAGACAATCTAAAAGAAGGGGAGAAGAAAGTGACCCTTATGACGATACACTCATCCAAGGGATTGGAATTTCCGGTAGTTTTTATCCTCGGAATGGAAGAGGGTCTCTTTCCCCATAATCGCTCGCTCCTTGAGCCGCGGGAGCTAGAAGAAGAGCGAAGACTCTGCTACGTGGCTATTACCAGAGCTAAACACCAGCTCTACATGACTCACACCAAGTTCCGTCGCATCTTTGGCGCAGCCCAAGCCAACCTACCCTCTCGCTTTATTGGCGAAATTCCGGAATATCTCTTAGATTACTATCCTTTCGACCAATTCGGAGATGAACATGATACCATCGACTATTAGCATGGATATTATTCCCAAAAAATCACTGGGGCAAAATTTCCTAGTAAATCGGGGAATTCTAGGAAAAATCTTTACCGCTGCTCAACTCGATAAGGATGACATTGTTCTTGAAATCGGGCCGGGCACTGGCATTTTGACCCAAGAATTAATTTCCAAAGCCAAGAGAGTTGTTACCGTAGAAAAAGACAAGCGACTTATTGGAGGATTGAAGGCCAAATTTACCGAGGTCAGGGTTGTCGAAGGAGATATTTTAAAATTTAATCCGCTCCAATACGACTTGAATGCTGGCCAATACAAAATTATTGGAAATATTCCATATTACCTTACCTCTCATTTGCTTCGAACTATATTTGAACAATGGCCTAGCCCGGCATTGATGATTTTTATGGTCCAAAAAGAAGTCGCCCAGCGTATTTTGGCCCAGCCGCCCCATATGAATTTACTGGCTCTTTCAGTTCAGCTTTACAGTTCTCCAAAAATTATTGCTTATGTGTCTAGAGGAAGCTTTCGGCCTATTCCCAAAGTAGACTCTGCAATTCTTCAGCTAATACCCAAGGATACCACCCGGAACCAAAAACTTTTTGACTTAATCCGCGCTGGATTTTCCAGTAAACGCAAGATTTTAGTAAACAACTTAACCGAAAAAATGGGCTATTCTAGAACCAATTTGGAAAACACTCTTAAGGCTTTAAAATTACCTCGGGCTATCCGGGCTGAAGCCCTGGATATCGAAGATTGGCGAAAACTCCAAGAAACCCTCGAAAAACCTAAAGATTCTTAAGTAAAATATCAACAGCTTAGCCGCAATTTATACACATCATCCATGGTATACTTTAAATGGGAAATTTTGTGTTTAAAAACACAAGTTTTACCATACATGTCCAATAAAATTAAACTTCTGCTTGGAGTGCTGGGGCTAGCAGCGGCAGTTTCGATTTACCAATTTACCGATACGCTCCGCGCCAAGGCAATAAGCCTTTTGCCAACAAGCTTAACTCTGCAAAAAGGCAACGCATCAGAAGCCATCGATAATGACGTTGACAAAGACGGCCTTACCAATGCCGAAGAGTCATTCTGGAATACAGACTTTCAAAATCCTGATACCGATGGCGATGGATTCAAAGACGGGGAAGAGGTAGCTTCTGGTCATGACCCGACTGTGCCCGGACCCAATGACAAAATCGATACCAGTACAGCCGGCAATATTACCGAGAAAATAAGCGGATTGATTTTGGGCGGAATCTATGAGGGCTCTCTAAAACCCAACAGCCCCAATTATGATCAGGCTCTGGAAGAGCTCACCAACGAAGTTATCTTCAGAGCAGAACTCAATGCTCCGGCTTTAACGCCCAATAAGTTAAAGTTGGTTAAAGATACAAACGAAAATGAGTCTCAATATGTTCAGAACATTAAACCAGTATTAAACCAAATTGGCATTGAAGCTCCCAAAGGATTATCCCGCCTGGTGAATGCCGCCCAGCAGAACAACAAAGACCCGAATTCGCTTAAACAATTCACAGAACAAGAAATTATTTTCCTTGAAGAACAAATTAAAAACTGGGAATCAATTCCTGTGCCTCAAAAATGGAGTTCCCAACACGAGAATCTTTTAAATATTCTGAAAAATACAGAAAGAAATTATGTTCTTTTGCAAAATTCGGAAAATGATCCCTTGCAGATGCTAGCCGCTTTTTCCAACCTAGTCCGCCTCCTTTTGGGCGATATTGTTAACCCACTTCAAAGTTATGCCTCTGCTTTCTCAAAATAGATTAAGACGAGTAGGGAAAATACTGGTAATTTTCCTGGTTCTAATTGGAATTGTTTTTCCTTTTTCATTCAACACGCCTCCAGCCAAGGCTGATATTACAGTTGACACAATAAAATGCTTAGGGGGGGTTACTGTAGGCGTAGTAATCCAAAGTGCAGTCAGTTTTGTAGGAAGTTGGGTTAGTAGACTCTTAGGCGGCCCGACATTCGTCATAAATGTCCCGGAAATCAATATGACATATGTCCTAAATGTGGTAGAGCGCTGTTTTGCGCGAGCCGTACTTGATAACACCATCGCCGCCATGCTGAATACCGTTCGCACTAAAGGTCGGGATGGCGGCGTAAGCTGGGTAAGAAACTGGAGAAATTTTCAGCTTAATGCCGAATACCGAGGAGAGAATATATTTCGCACCATCTTGGCCAACACTAAGCTATGCAATTACTTTCAACAAGATGTGCGAGATGTGTTCGGCGTTACCGATAAATTCAAGCAATCCCTTCAAGGCCAAAATATTAGATCGGGTGATGCCGATCCGTTCACTTTGAAAGCCAGGTGCAGCTTGCCCGATAATTTTGACGTTGCAAAATATCAAAAAGACTTTGCCGGCAATGGCGGCTGGAATCGCTTGCTTCAATTAGCCCGGCCCGAAAATAATTTTTACGGCGCCCTGCTGCAATCATTAGAGGAGCGCGACAAACAAAAGGCCATTGAAGTAGCGGCTGACATAAACGAAGCAACCGGCACCGGCTATACCGGAATCAGGGGCGACAGTGCGGCCAGTAGTTGTTTAGTTAAGTCGCCAACTGGGAGATGTATTTTCTATGCCAACATAAAATCTCCTCCTGGATACGTAAGCGATGTAACTGGGGCAACGATTAATGCCGAGTTAAATTGGGTTACCGAGGTACATACATATAAAGAATTGGTTGTAACTGCTCTTGCCCAGCGCCTCACCAATCGACTCCTTAGTCTTGGCTCTTCTGAAACTGATCCCACCTATGATCTCGACCAAGTGCCTCATGATATTAAGCCTACGCCACCGCCGGGTTATATAACTCCGACTCCTTTTCCTGAACCGGGACCGGGACCAGGCTCTGGTAGCTGTACTCAAGAAGTTCCAAATGGCACTCCGGGACCATTTAACAGCGATATTGCTGCTGCTCAAAACCAGATCAAAGCAAATAACCCCGAAATAGTAAATTCTGACAATCAAATATTGAATATCGATCGCTATTTCTCCGAGATGATAAGAATTCTACAAGGTAAAGGTTATGTTGTTACCCGAGATGGCGACCAAGAAATAAATATCTATCACTCTGGCGCTACCAGCAGTGAACAATATGCCATTCGCACCAGCGGCGGCCAAACCCGTAATGCCTGGAAGGCCACCGGTTGTAGCTTACCATGACAAGACTAATAAAAAATAAGAAATTATATCAATTGGGGCTTATACTATTGATCTTATTTAGTATTCCCAGTTCCACCCATGCTGCCGGCGATGTTGCTCAAGGTATAGCCAACGCCAGTAATCCTTTAACTTGGATCTATTTTTATGTTTTTGCTTTCTCCTACTTTATTTTGCAGGTTTCCGTTCAAGCGCTGGCCTACTTGGCTCAAGCTTTAAATTGGGTTATCAGATTTAAAATCGACACTAATTTACCGGTAGTAGAGACCTCCTGGAAAATCATCCGCAATTTTTCCAATATGTTTTTCATCGTGGTTATGATTATCACGGCTTTTGCCACGATATTCAACATCGCCCGGGGCTATTACTGGCGCGATCTGGTTTTTCGTTTTATCGCTGCGGCCTTATTAATCAATTTCAGCTTGGTTATTGGCCAGCTTATTATCAGCGGAACCCAGACTATAAACAGCGTTTTTATATACGCCATTGGCGATATGTCTCTTCATATTGGACAAGTTCTTGATCCTTCAGCCTTACTGGCAAATAATGAAGGGTTTCTTTCCGACAAAACCGCAAAAAATATTTCTCATGTTGCCGGCTGGCTCAGTGGTACTCTAGGAGGCAACTCTGATACCAAGAGTGTTACCGAAGCAATTGCTTACACGGGAGCAAAGATGGACACCTTAACTTTTTTTGTGGTCCTCCGGGTTCTTTTCTCAACCGTTCTCGTAATCATGGTAATCTTCAGTCTTTTAGTTGCTTTCATATTCAGCTTAGTTCGAATTCCCATAATCTGGCTCCTGCTTATTCTTTCTCCTTTAGCCTGGCTGACTTACATATTACCCGCCACCAGAAACTTAAATAAAAAATGGTGGGATTACTTTCTGGGCTGGAATCTCTTTCTGCCAATTTTTCTTTTTGTCTTATATTTTGGCCTGTATTTTCTCTCTCAATACAATCAAGTTATAACCAGCCTCTCCAATACTGTAGGACGCCAAGCTCTAACTGATCCGCTTTCAACTGGCTTCTCTATCGAATATCTTCTGGCCTATATTTTAGTCGCCCTTATCTTTATTTTTGGCACATCTATGGCTATTAGCGGAGGGTTCTGGGGTTCGAGCGGCGTACTGAAAGCTGCTGGCTGGGCCCGCGAATCAGCTTGGAGAATTCCTGGATTTAGTCATCTTCGAGCCGTTGGTGGGGGAGTTGGTGAGGCGGCCAGGAGCGGATATGAGAAGACAATGCAAGAAGGTCTCTTTGGTTATGGCGGCCAGCAAGCTCTTGAACGACTGCGTGCTGGAACTGCCGGCACCCTTGGAGTCAGAGGTCGCGTGGAAGCCCAACTAAAGAACGAAGTTAAATATTATAAAGAACAATATGATAGGGAGAATCGCTCTCCTGAAGAACTTCGGAATATCATTAGAACTGAAAAATCAGCCAGTCGAAGATTAGCAGCTTATGAGGTATTAAGAGATAAAAAAGATATTGAACCAGATGAACTTTACGAAGCGTATAGACTCTATGGAGAAAATACCATTTCGGCAACCGATTTTGCCATGAAAATTGATTTCGAAAAAGATTTTGATCGCGGTGAACGGGCAGAATGGTACAATAAGGTGACGAGTGTTGACGTAAAGAAAAAAATTGCTAAAGCTATTGCTACTCAAGGTGAATTTCGTTCCATAGAAGATATGAAAACCGCCGCTGAATTATTTAGAATTGCTGGAGTGGACGATGAAAAGCAGGGTAAAATGAGAGATTTCCTTAGAAAAGCATCAGAAAAGAATATCATCGATGCTTATACCTTAGCTGCTCAATACAAACTGCTGACCAAGTATGATCCAGTGACAAAGACTGAGGAGAAAATTGACTTTGAAGAAGCTCTTAAGGGTGAGATAGGTCGCAAAAAAGGGAATGATTTTTTCACTTTTATCGCTCCAGATCTCTACAATTCGGCCTCTGGCAAATTGAAAACTAATGACGAAATCCGTGCCGATCCAAGACTTAAGTCTAAGGCTGAAGAACTCATCAAATTACGCAATTTGGTTCAAGAACGCTTAAAAAATGATCGATCCCTCTTAGATAAGCTGAAGCGTAACCCAAATTCTACAACTACTCAAAGTGAGACGCTCATGGCTTTCGATGAGGCTATAAAAAGTAGCACCTCCTCGCCACCAGGAACTGGCGGAGCAGGACCTTCATCTCATACTATTTCGGCTGAAATAAATGAAAATAATATCATTGATCTACGTAAGATTTAAACATTTAAATTTAATACGACTTATAAACAGAAACCCCTACAGTTCGGTACTATAAGGGTTTGAGAGGTGTTTGGTTGATTCAACTGAACTTAATAGAGCTAAGAGCATACTTAGAAGTTTCATGGAGCTGGACACATTTTTTGTAGAACAGCTAGACCTCCTAAAAACAAGATCCAAAATATTACTGCCTCTATTATTTCCCTTAAGCAACCTGCCCTCTTTCTTTCAAAAATCCAAGAAGTAGGATCTTTCTTTCCACAATTAGGACATCTTTTTGCTTCATGAGAAATTTTATTTCCACATTCCGAACAATCCAATAACATTTTTCTCCTTTATTATAACGATACCATAGATACACCGACTGTCAAGTATTACATTCTCAATAGTACAAAATTAGGATAATATAAAAATATGAGATTTCAACTGCCCCAATTTGTCGAAACGGAAATTAAATTGATTGGTCCGTTCACCTTGCGCCAATTTCTATGGATTGCGGCCGGAGTTTCGATCTTATTTGTAGTTTTTTATGTCGCCGGCCCAACTTGGTTTTTGATTGCCATTTTGCCAATTTCGGCTATTTCAATTTCTCTCGCTTTTATAAAAATAAATGAAATTTCCCTGATTAACTACATCGCTTATGCGTTATCCTACCTTATAAATCCGCGTAAATATATTTATAAAAGCGGGGAAAACAAGAACATCCAACTACCCCAATAATGGCCGCTACTACCACCAAACAACTTATTGAAATTGCAGAAATTCGGGATTCAGTCATCGTTCTTAAAAATGGTTCACTGCGGATGATTTTAGAAATATCAGCCATTAATTTTGAATTGCGCTCCGAGGAGGAACAAACGGCTATCCTCCAAAATTTCCAACGCTTCCTGAATTCAATTGATTTCCCGCTCCAAATGGCTATTAATTCGAGAAAATTCGACCTAGCCGAATATGTCAAAACAATTCAAGATGCTTCCGCCCAACTAACTAATGAGCTTCTTAAAATCCAAGCTCAGGAATACATTAAATTTATCCAAGAACTATCCGAACTAGCCAATATCATGTCGAAGCGATTTTATATCGTGCTTCCTTTTTATATCCTGGAGACACCCAGCGGAAAAGGAATTTTAGACAGCATAAAAAATGTTTTCAAAAGCAAAAAACCGACACCGATTGCTATGGATAAATTAGAAACCTACAAAAATCAATTATTGCAGCGGGCCGAACTGGTATTTGATGGCTTAGTAGGCATGGGATTAAAAACCAGAATTCTTGAAGGCCAGGAATTAATCAATCTTTTCTATGGGCTCTATAACCCGAGTGTAAAAACCCAAAACCAATAGATGAACGAAAACCTAATTCAAACTCAATCGGCACCATCAGCGCCCCCCATCCAGAATCTGGAAGAAATGGTTGCACCTTCGGCTTTAAGCATTACCGCCAACTATATCCAGATCGGAGAAAAGTTTGCTCGAACAATTTTCCTTTCTACCTACCCCCGTTATCTGCATACTAATTGGTTTTCGCCTCTGATAAATCTTGACCGAGTACTTGATATTTCCATTTATGTTATGCCTAAAAATACGGCTACTGTCCTCAAACAGCTCCGCGATCAGCTCGCCCGCCTGCAAGCCCAAACTATCGAAGAAGCATCGAAGGGGAAAGTCCGCAATCCAATATTAGATACTGCCATTAACGACATAGAATCCTTGCGAGATCAATTACAGCAAGGGACAGAAAAATTCTTTGATTTGGGAGTATATATCACTATTTATGAAGAAAGTGTCAAAGCACTTGATGAGGCCGAAAATAAAATCCGGGGGTTGCTTGAATACCAGCTCGTCTATCCCAAGCCAGCAATTTTTCGAATGCTTGAAGGATTCCAATCAACCTTACCCCTTGATGACGACCGCATTGCTGTGCATACCTCACTTAATACTGAGCCTATCTCCTCGATTTTTCCTTTCGTTTCCTACGATCTTACCTCCAATACAGGGGTCCTTTACGGCATAAACACTCATAATAACTCACTGGTCTTATTCGACCGATTTAGTCTTGAGAATGCCAATGCCGTTGTCTTTGGCAAGTCAGGGGGCGGAAAAAGTTACGCCGTAAAGCTAGAAATTTTACGAAGTATGATTTTCGGCACTCAAGTACTGGTTATAGATCCTGAAGATGAATATCGCTATTTAGCTGAAACGGTCGGCGGTACGGTCGTAAGAATCGCAATTAATTCCGACCAGCACATCAATCCGTTTGATCTACCAGTCCTTAAGGAGGGGGAATCATCGGCCGATGTTTTTAATTCTCATATTCTTGATTTGGCAGGATTATTGAAATTACTTCTAGGGGAACTAACTCCCCAAGAAGACGCCATGCTAGATGAAGCACTTATTCAAACCTATGCTATCAAAGACATTACTCCAGATTCTGATTTCTCTAAATCAGCCCCGCCAGTGATGTCAGATCTGCAAAATGTGGTTGAAGGGCTTACTGGAGCCGAATCAATGGCTACGCGTTTGAAAAAATTTACCCAAGGCACATTTGCGGGATTTCTAAACCAGCCGACAAATATTCCGCTTAATAGCCAGCTACTTGTCTTTAGTATTCGGGATATGGAAGAGGAACTCCGGCCAGTTGCCATGTATCTCGTGCTCAATTATATCTGGACTCAAGTGCGCCGAGAATTAAAAAAACGTCTGCTTATCGTTGACGAGGCTTGGTGGCTGATGAAACATCAGGTCGGCGCTGATTTCTTATTCAATATTGCTAAGCGCGGGCGCAAATATTATGTTGGCCTGACGACAATTTCCCAAGATATCCCCGATTTTATGGCCACGCCCCAAGGCAAATCAATTGTCACTAATTCTTCGGTGCAAATTCTGACCAAACAATCTCCAGCAGCGATCGAGATCGTAAAGGAAACCTTCAATCTTACTGAAGCAGAAAAATACTACCTTCTTGAAGCTAGAGTTGGCTTCGGTCTTTTCTTCTTGGGTCAAAATCATATCGGCATCCGGGTCGTGGCTTCGTACCCCGAGGACCAGGTAATAACTTCCGACCCAAAACAACTGCTTGAAATTGAAAAAGCAAAAGAAGAGTGGGCTAAACTAACCCAATAATATGGCCGAAACAGGAATCTATGACCAACAAATTCAGGAGCAGCTTAGTATCCAGCGGCTATTAACAATTCGCCAGAATGAGACTCAAGAAGCTCTGGATGTAGCCAAGCCACCCTCGCTCTTTATATATACCTTATTTGGCATCTTTGCTTTTGGCGTTGATATCCTTGACTTTTTTGAGCTGGGAGCCGACGCCACCGGTCTTGGCTTGCTATTGGTTATCCTCTTAGATATTTGTATTGCCTTAATATTTATTTTTTTAGGCTATCTGGCATCCGGTCGAATTCAAAAAATACAAAGAGCCAATAAAAAAATTGAAGATCGAGTCATGCAGACAGGCATATCTTCAAATCAGCTTGTTTCAAGCATTTCCGCCGTAGGAGAAACAATTCTAAACCCCGGAAGAAAAAACCTAAAGTATTCATTATTGCAAATTATTCCCGGAATAGATCTTTGGCCCTGGCAAACGATGGGGGTTTATCATCTTTATAAATCCCATAAGGCCGCGTATCAACAAGCCCAAGACCTTCAACAACAATATGAAGAACTAGCTGCCCAGGAGGTAGAATCTTTTGAGCAAACATCTTAACCAGCAATAACTAAACTGTGAATCAACGCAAATTACTGATCTCCCTTATTGTCATTACGCTTACGATCTCGGCCGGCATTGCTGGCTATCTTATTGGATCTCCTGCTCAGTCTCACATCACTCAAGCTACCATCCTGGAAAAATTTGACAACTCTATCACCCCCAGTCTAAGTGAGGAGTTGACCAAAAAGCGACGATTAATCCCCATCAGTCAACAGCTAGCTATATCACCGACTAATTCAAACTCAAAAAACAAAGTCCTTTATTACGAGAAGACAATTGGCCGGGTATTTGAAACAGCCATTGATGGGCGGGGGGAGGCAACTATATCCGAGACGAAGCTTCCAAATTTCATACAAACATTATGGTCATCCGATAAACAGCAGGTCATTAGCCAGTTCCGAACTCCTCAAGGCCTCCAATTCCGTTACTATAACTACGAAACTAAAAAATCAGCTGCTTTCGCTCAAAATATCCGTTCCATAGCATTTTCTCCTGATAGCCAGGAGGTTGTCTATTTTCAAACCGAAGGCGAACTGGGTAGTATCTATCTTGCCCTTCCTGATGGCTCGGATCCGAAAAAGATTTTGGACACTAGGATTCCTGAAATAAAATTAGAGTGGCCATCAGCTCAGGAAATTATAGCCCAAACCAACCAAAATTCTACTTCAGATATTTTAATTATTTCTCCAGAGGGCGGCATTACCAGAGTATTAACTGAACAAAAAGGATTGCGCCACAGTTGGTCTCCATCAGGAAATAACCTTGTTTTTTCAAGCACTGACCAGGGAACAACCACACTGCAATTCATGAATATCCAAACGAAAAACCAAGGAACGATTGCTCTCGATACTACGGCCGATAAATGCATTTGGAGCACTGATGAACGCTCTATTATATGTGCCGTGCCCAAATCAACTATAGCTTCCGAGGATTTTTTCCGATTTGATATTATAACCGGTAAACAAGAACTCCTTTTCGCCAGCGATTCGAGTAATCCTCCGATTTCCGTTCAGGAACCATTTTTAAGCCAGGGCGAAGGTTATCTAATTTTTCTTAATAATATTGATAACCGACTCTACAGCCTTAAAATCTAAATGCAAGATGTAAGGATTAAGGAAAGGGTTTAATCACTATCCGACGTTGTGGTTCTTCCCCGATGCTTTCCGTTGTAATATCCGGATAGGAGGCAAGTTCCATGTGAATGACCCGCCGTTCATAAGCTGGCATAGGCAATAGTGCTTCTGCTTTTTGATTGTTCCTCACTCGATTCACTGCTTGTTTAGCCAACTCAATTGCATATTGAGCCCGGGATTTGCGATAATCATTTATATCCAAAGTCACCAGCTGATTTTCTTTGACGTATTTGTTAGCTAAAAGCCGTATTACATACTCCAGCGCTTTTAAGTTCTGGCCATTTTTCCCAATTAAAAATTTTGCATTATCGGGAGTATGTAAAGATATGAGAAGGCTTGATTCTTTATCAGCTATCTCTTCACTTATCTCAATCTGATAATCAAAGTGCATGAAATCAACTACTTTTCGAATCAACTCAGTCAATTTGTCTTGAGTGGCTTGTTCCATGATTAAGCTAGACATACCGGCGTCTAATATATAACTGCTCCATAATGGAAAAGAGGGTAGTGGATACCCAATAGAGCGCTAGTCCTGCCGGTAAATTCCAGGTGATAATTATAATCATCACTGGGAAAAAATACAACATTTGCGTACTCATAATATTGCTAGCATCACCTTTATTTACTGTCTGGGGCATCTGAGCAATACTCAATCTAGACTGGCTAAATTGCAGGATACCAGCCGCAACAGCCAATATGGGGCTCTTGTGGGCAATATCGAGTATCCCTAAAGATATATTATGAATAATACCCGGACTCCGGATAAAACTATAGAGCATCCCTAAACTTTCCGGCTTTAATCCCGCCAAAAAAGCCCGATATAAAGCGATAATAATCGGAATCTGAATAACTAGAGGGAGGCAGCCCGCCAATGGATTAATTTTATGTTCTTGGTAAAGCTGCATCTGGGCCGCTGCCTGGGCCTGGCGATCATGTTTATATTTCTCCTGGATTTCTTTAAGTTTAGGATTTAATTTAGTCAGCTCTCTCTGGGAACGTGCTGCTTTTAAAGAGAGGGGGAGCATTATAGTCCGGACAAGCAGTGTTAAGGCGATAATAGCCAAACCAAAATCATTACCCGGCAGGACATTGTAAAGAAATATTAAAAGATTAAACAGCGGCCGATAGAGAATTTGAGTAAAGAGTGAGCCCATGATTATGCGTGATCAATCCCTCCCTGGATAAAGGGATTACATTTTAAAATACGCCAACCCGTTTTCAGGATACCTTTTAAAAGACCGTATTTTTCGATCGCTTGAATACTATACTCGGAGCAGGAAGGATAAAACCGACATTGGCTATAAAAAATAGGCAAGGGTCGGATATCTACAAAAGCTCGATTCCATTGTTGGTAGTAACGAATAAGCTGTATAATTTTGTCCTTCATTTAATGAATTTTAGTAATTAGCATTGATAACTCTGAGCTGAAATCTTCTATTTTTACCGGCAATCTTGAAACTAATATCACTATATCATAGGCGCTGATAAGTCGGGGAATATTGTCTTGAATTATACGAGCTAATATGCGCCGTACTGCGTTCCTTTGGACTGCCTTAGGCACTACTTTAGCCGGTACGATAAAACCAAATCGGGGATATATTAATTTACTTTCGAGTATCTTGAGTAATAAAAAACTGCCCCTGACAGTCTTCCCCTCTCTAAAAACACGCTCAAAATCTCTCTCACTTCTTAACCGATAATGAGCGGGAAGCGCCATGACAAATCCTCATACGCTAAGCCGTTTTCTATTTTTCCGCCGCCGCCTAGCCAAAACTTTACGGCCTGACTTCGACCGCATACGTCCTAGGAATCCATGCTTTTTCTTTCGTTTTGCGCTTTTAGGGCGGTAAAGAGTCGATTTCATAATGCTCCTTATTCCTTAATGAATGAAATGCTTTTCCAGTATATTACTCGTTTTGAGACCCGTCAATTTAACTTGGACAATAAAAATTTATTAGGTCAATATTTACTCCTATTTATCCACTTGTTATAAACATCATATCAACGAAATTGAGTGTTTTATCTTCTTTCAGATATTGAATACGTTTATGTATAATGACTGGAGGTTGTAAAGTTGCTCCGTGTATTAATCCTCGATCACCAAACCATTATTCCTATACCTATGACCAACGATGAGCTTTGGAAGGCAGTATTAGGAGAGATGGAATTATCTTTGTCACGGGCAAATTTTACCACTTGGTTTAAGAATACTTTGATTATTTCCCGCGATCAGAATGCTGTCATGGTAAGTGTTCCTAACGGTTTCGTTAAAGAATGGCTTGAGAATAAATTTAACAAGCAAATTCTCTACTCAATCCGAAAGTGGACCCCAGAAATTCGAGAAGTTAAATACATCATCGGCCAGACAAAAGCCGATCTAATGAAGCAGGATTTAACCAAGATTATCCTTGAAAAAGAATTAGAAGAAAAAACTCCCACCGATGCTGATCAGGATATAGATCGAGTCACCCATCTTAATAAAAAGTACTCCTTCGAGACTTTTGTCGTTGGTTCGAGTAACGAACTGGCTCATGCCGCCTCAATGGCAATAACAAAAACTATAGGCAAGCTTTATAACCCGCTTTTTATCTATGGCGGCGTGGGTTTAGGTAAGACTCATTTAATCCAAGCGGTGGGCAATAAGCTCGCCTCCGAATATAAAGACAAGCGTATTTTGTACATTCCCGCCGAAAAACTGACTGCCAATATTGTTGAAGCAATTCGCACAAAGACAATTGAAGACCTGAAAAATAGTTATTCTAAATTAGATTTACTCGTTATCGACGATATTCAATTCATTGCTGGCAAAGAAAAGACCCAGGATATTATATTCTCAATTTTTAATGAGCTCCACGTAAAAAACAAGCAAGTAGTGCTTACTTCAGACCGCCTTCCTAAAGCCATTCCGGCCCTTGAAGAACGCCTAAGTTCTCGCTTTGAAGGAGGGATGATTGCTGACATTGGTCTGCCTGAATTTGAGACTCGTTTGGCCATTCTGAAGTCTAAATGTAGTGAAAAAGGCTATGCAGTTAACGACGAAATCCTTGGTTATATTGCCACTAACATTCAAAAAAACGTACGGGAACTCGAAGGTGCTTTAAACCGAATCGTTGCTTTTGCTCAAATTTACAATAAATTACCCGAATTAAAGGAGGTTAAAAATATCCTTAACGCTTACCTTAGTGTGCCCTATCGAAAGACATCGCCCCAGACTATTCTTAAGGCAGTAGCTGACTTTTATAATATGTCCCTGAATGATCTCACTAAAAGGAGCAGAAAAAAAGAAGTTGTGCGGCCACGTCAGGTTGCCATGTATCTCTTGCGAGAAGAGATTAAGCTTTCATTTCCCGATATCGGTCTAAAACTTGGGGGGAGGGATCATTCGACTGTTATTCACGCTTGCGAAAAGATCAGAAAGGAAGAGAGCACTAGCGAACCATTAAAACAAGAATTAATTTTAATCAAGGAACGTGTCTATAACAGTTTCGAAAAGTAGTGGAAAATTTGTGAATATAGTCTAAATAATACTGTGACTATGAATTGGATAATAAAGGATTAATTCCCACTTATCAGAAGATACCCAGTTTTTATCCCTAAATACTATTGATAACTTTAGCTACTATTATTGGCGAAATATAATAAAGAGTACAGCTAAAAATAAACTAATACACACTAATGCACTCTATAATAAGTAATAATAGTATTTAATTATTATGAAACTAATTGTTAGCCAGAAAAATTTAAGACGCGCATTAGGGATTGTAGAGAGGGTTGTCTCAAAAAATGTAAGCCTTCCAATTTTAAGCAACATTCTATTAAAGACAGAACAAGGTCGATTAAAGATTGCGACTACGAATTTAGAAATTGGAACCAATGTCTTAATCGGCGCAAAAATTGAAGAAGTGGGTGAAATTGCCATTCCTGGCAGGATTATGGGAGATTTTATTAATAACTTGTACGTGGATAATATTACTCTGACTACAAAAAATAATAGCCTTTTTATCCAGGCAGAGCATATTAAAACAAAAATTCTTGGATTTGATACTAAAGAATATCCTATTATCCCTAGAATTAAAGAAGGTCCAATCGCTGTCCTAGAAGCAAAGATCCTAAAAAACGCATTCGCTACCATATTTGATTCAATTGCAGTTTCAGAAACTCGTCCCGAATTAGCCGGACTTTTTCTACAATTTAAGCCGGATAAGCTTATTTTAGCTGCCACTGATAGTTTTCGGCTTACCGAAAAGATAATTTATTTAAAGAGTAATCACAATCAGTCTATTATTATTCCTAAAAATACGGTAGCAGAACTTATAAGAATTAGCGGCGAGGCCCAGGGAGATATAGAAATTAGGATTAGTGATAACCAAGTTTCGTTTACGGGAGAAGATTTTGAACTATTGTCGCGGTTAATTGATGGCAGTTATCCCGACTATAGTAAGGTCATTCCCGAAAAATTTGTAGCTAAGGCGCTAGTGGAGACTCAATTGCTTGAACAAAATATCCGCTTAGCCGGTTTGTTTTCATCGAGTATTTCTGATGTAAAAATTGAGTGTAAAGAAGAGGAAATGACTATCAGTGCTAAAAATTCTGACAAGGGCGAAGTAGAGACAGCAGTACCAGCTGTCTTGAAGGGCGAGCCATTTGAGATCTCTTTAAACTTTCATTACCTCTTAGATGGTTTAAAGATTATGAACTCAGACAAAGCAGTTATCGAATTCAGTGGCTCTGGAAGTCCTCTAGTTATTCGCCCAGCCCAGGAAAAAAACGAGCTGGTATATCTTATCATGCCCTTGCGCAACTAATGGTTTTTAGATCAATAAAGGGACGCTTGGAAAAGCGGGCTCAAGAGTACCAGTCACTCCAAGCGAAGGGGACTTCTTTAAGCAAGAGTATTAGCAGATTTCTTGTTCAGGAATTTGGATCGATTGGGGAGGATTTTTATCAGGAAATTATATATGACCCTTCTAAAAAACAGGTCATTATTGAGATAAAAAATAGGGTATATGCTAATGAGCTTCAGTTAAGGCTAAATAAATTGACCGAATTTCTTAAAGATCTGAATCTAGAAGTAACTCAGATTAAGATTAGAATTTGACTGCCGGGGGTTGGATAGGAGAAGGAATTGGAGTTGGCGTATTAGTTGGTACTGGTATCGGGCTTCCGGTTGGATTAGGAATGGGCTCGGGCAGTGACACAAAGAGATTCTGAACTGCCCATTCCCAATTTTTAAATTGAGCATCCCGCTCAGGATTAGAAGGAAAGGGTCCTTGAGGATTATTCTTATCAACATAGTAGAGAATACTATGGATTCCTTGGTCAGAGATGTAACTTCCATTGAGCATAATTTTATCCGAAGTGACTGGATCGGGTTGAACGAAGTATTCAGGAGCGGTGTTTTCTAGAGCTTTGCGCATAAAGGCATTCCAGAGCGGACCGGAGGCACTAATACCAGCTCCCTGACGAGTCATGGGCGTGTTATTGTTATTTCCTGTCCAGACACCTACGGCGATGGAAGGAGTAAACCCTACTACCCAAGCATCTCGATTATTTTGGGTCGTGCCCGTCTTTGCGGCTATGTCCCTGCCGGGAATATAAA
>DASPWL010000066.1:0-4538 GCA_035637795.1 Minisyncoccota bacterium
TGCCGACAATCGGGAAACTGTATTTCTCCCGCAAAGCATCTATCGCATAACAGGTGGAGGTATTGCAGGCCACTACCATGAGCTTTGCATTCCGAGAAACAAAAAAATCAGCAATTCTACACGCCAGGCGGATAAGCTGGGTTTGGCTTTTTTCCCCGTAAGGAACGTGAGTTTGGTCGGCGAGGAATATGTAATCTTCGCCCGGCAGAAGCCGGTGGAGTTCCCTCAAGATGCTTAATCCCCCCACTCCCGAATCAAAAACTCCAATTGGTTGCTTATTCATAATAAGACTGATTTAGAGCGGGATACGGGGATTGAACCCGTGTCTTAACCTTGGGAAGGTCACGTATTGCCACTATACGAATCCCGCATCGAGTAGCTATTTCGACATTATATAATACCACCACTTCTGATAATTCGCCAGATTGGAATTTTCAGCCGAAGGTTTGGTATTTTGGGCAGATGTACTGCTGGGGTATACGAATACCACATTCTCATCAGCATTCTTAAAATTCAATTTTAATCGAGCTTGCTGTTCCAGGAAAGAATCACTTTTAAAATAATCCTGCAAATGGCCCAAAAAATCATTCTCGGCAGTTAATCGCCTGATTTGGGCCTGAATGTCTCGAATTTCACTTTGCACCTGTTCCCGCTTTTCTCTTATGCTTAAATCTGAAATTACCAGCCAGCCAATAAGCACAATTAGCAGTCCAACAACTATTTTTGACTGTAAAATTTTGACCATATTTGATTTTTAGCTAAAATCAATACATGTTTAGCCAGAAATCCCTGCGCATTTTCTCTGCCATTTTCGCCGTTATCGTCATCGTCAGCATGATTTTCTTCCTGATTGTACCTCTATTATAGGATAGTTTAGAACAGAGTTAAGGGTTGGTGGTATTAACTTGTGCAGCGAATTAGCTTTTTCTGAGGGATTTACGGAACTTGACGAAGTGAGTAAAAGACAAAATTCCAGCAGGAATTTATGTCGTGCCCACAGAAAAAGACTAATTCGCTGCACAAGTGCGATTATTGACTCAGAGTTTCCGCTACCGCTTTAACATCTTTAGAAACACTTCATGCGGGATATTTACCCTGCCCAGCTCTTCCATCTTCTTTTTTCCGCGCTTTTGCTTTTTCAAAAGCTTCATCTTTCTGGTGACATCACCGCCGTATAAATAGCCGGTGACATCTTTGCGCCGGGCTCGAATGGTCTCGCGGGCAATAATTTTGCCGCCAATAACCGCCTGCAGGGCCACCTGGAACCATTGGGGCGGGATAAATTCTTTTAACTTTTCCACCAGGGAGCGGCCTTCATAGTAGGCCTTGTCCCGCGGCACAATCCGAGAAAACGGTTCCACCATGTCTCCGGCCACCAAAACATCCAAGCGGACCAGATCATTTATTTGAAAATCTTTCGGTTCATAGCTCATCGAGGCATAGCCCGAGGATACGCTTTTAAGTTTGTCGTAAAAATCAGTAATGACTTCCGAAAGCGGCACTTCGTATTTCAAAAGCGCCGTTTCTTTGCCGATATAATCGGTGGCAATGTACATATTACGGATTGAAGAAACCAGCTCCATTACGGCACCTACATAAGAGACGGGGGTAATAATTTCTAACGCCACAATCGGTTCAGCAATCTTGTCGACTCGGGACATATCGGGCAGCATGCTGGCTGACCGGATTTTTATTCCCTCGCTATTTTTCATCGTGACTAAATATTCAACTGATGGCGAAGAGATAATGAGGGGCAGATTAAATTCCCGCTTCAATCGTTCAGAAATAATCTCAACGTGGAGCATGCCCAAAAAGCCCAGGCGAAAACCTCGACCTAATCCGGCCGAAGATTCCGGCTCATAAACCAACGAAGCATCAGTCAGTTTTAATTTCCCAAGGGCATCCTTAAGCAAATCGTAGTCATCGCTGTTTTCAGGGAAAAAACTGGCATAGACCATCGGCCGCACTTCCTTATAGCCCGGCAATGGCTGAACTTGCTGCCCAACTAATGTTAAGGTGTCTCCCACCCTAATCATTCCGGGATCTTTCAAACCTGTGGCGATATAGCCGATTTCGCCGCCTTCTAACCGTGAACTTTGCTTAAGCTGGGGCAAAAAATAACCGACCTCTAAGACATCGAATTTTGCTTTGGTAGCCAGAGCAGAAATTTTATCACCTGACTTGACCGAACCGCCAAAAATTCTCACATAAGCAATTACTCCTTTATAAGCATCGAAGGTCGAATCGAAAATTAAACCTCTTAATTCTTGCCCGTCATTGTTAGGTGCCGGCACTTCCTGAATGATTCTTGCCAGTACTTTCTCGACATTAGTTCCATTTTTAGCTGAAACCTCCAAAATTTCTTCCGGCTCAACCGCCAAAAGATAAGCCAACTCTTCTTTGACTTGTCCGATCCGGGCATTGGGCAAATCAATCTTATTGAGCACGGGTATTATTTTCAGGTTTTGCTGTTGGGCAAAATGCAAATTAGCCAAGGTCTGGGCTTGGATGCCTTTAGTCGCGTCAACCAGCAAAACTGCTCCTTCAACTGCCGCCAAAGAGCGGGAAACTTCATAGGAAAAATCAACATGGCCGGGCGTATCAATTAAATTCAAAATATATTCCTGACCATCATGGGTATATTTCATGCGAACCGGCTGAAGCTTAATAGTAATTCCCCGCTCGCGCTCCAGCTCCATCTGATCCAGATATTGTTCCTGCATCTTTCGCTTCTCAACCGTTCCCGTTAATTCTAAAAATCGATCCGCTAATGTGGACTTGCCATGGTCAATATGACTGATTACACAAAAGTTTCTAATTTTGGATGACAATTCTGTCATATACTTTCCTGGACTTAATATTTGCTAAACAAATTTTAGCATCTTTGATTCTTTTCGGATGATGAAGAAATGGTAATATTTTATTAATGAATTTATATAGAGACTCTGCGTCATTAACGTTAAGCCGCCATAAATCTTTATTCCAAGTTCCTCCCTCATAGCGTAACTCGCCCTTTTCATAAATTCGCCTAAATTTACAATGAATTTTATTTCTATACAACCAAAATGAAATTTGTTTTAGAACCTCTATATCATATGAATCTATTTTGAATCTAGCTTTCTTTTGATTAAGTATGAAATTGCCTTCGGCATCTGTATATCCTGCTATAAATGGAAAATAAAATTTCGGATTAGATTTCAACCAGTTCCAAGAATTTTTCTCTTTTGATAACAAAAAATTAAAAGAGCTGTTCAGAAAACAATTAACATGGAAGTGGCCGTGTCTAGCAGAAATTGTTACTTTGCCAAATTTGGAAAATAACAATTTAATTATTTTAACTTGTTCTTTCTGAGTAGTATGACAACGTGCAATTACTGTCTCATTTGCTAATGCTGTTTTATAAACATTGAGATCGCCGATTCGGAATCCTATCATATATGCCTTAGTGCTATCATCGAAATTAAAGTCGTATTTTTTATATTTCATCCTTGCTAATGAAGAATTTTTGAGCGGGATTTTTAATTCAAGCAAGCGATTTCTAACTGTTGCCCAGCTACAATTTAGAATATTTCCAATCTTAATAGTACTTAGTTCTCTTTTTATATAAAGTTCAGAAAGTAATTTCCTATCAAATAATATTTTCTTTGGCGGCATACATAAAGCATAGCATGTTTTGTGCAATAATAATAATCTTATGTAATTTTAGTATGAATACCGCCTCCGGAAAAGCAAATAAAGCAAAAGGAAATTCAGATTGCCTGAAATGGCAAAGGCCCAAGCTAGTCCCTGAATGCCGAAATGAAACCTAAAGGTGAACAATAAAGCAAGGCTGATATTTACAGCGATGGCAAGGACAGAAATCATAACCGGTGTTCGGGTGTTCTGCAGAGCATAAAATGCCCGGGACATGATGGGAATCAAGCTTTGAGCAACAACTCCAAACATGAAAATGCCAAGTATCTGGGCCGTAGCATGGACATCACCGCCACGGAAGGCACCGGTCTGGAAAATAATCTTAATAATCAGTTCCCGAAATAAAAACACCAATACCGCCACGGAACCTACTATCATCAGCGTTCTTCCAAGAGCTTCTTTGAGCCGAGACCAAAAAGCTTCAAATTCCTGACTGGAAGCATGAGAAGACAAGCGAGGAAAAACAGCGGTAGCCACCGAAACTCCCAGGACTGCAATTGGCACAAATTGAATATTATTGGCAAAATTAAAGACCGTAATGCTGCCTGCACCCAAAGTCGAGGCAATCGCATTGGTAACTGCCGATTCGATGCTGTAAGCACCCAGGCCCAGCGTGCGGGGAATCATCAGCCGAATAATTTTATTAAAACCATCATCGGCCATATCCCAAATTAACCTAAAACGAAATCCGGCTTTCAATGCGGCACCGGCCTGCAAAAGAAGGTGCATCAAGGCACCCAATACCACGCCAGCACCCAAGCCCAATATTTCCGGCCGGCCCGAAATACGAAAATAGGGTACGAAATATAATGCTCCAATAATAATGCCGGTGTTATAGAGAATCG
>DASPWL010000067.1:0-5788 GCA_035637795.1 Minisyncoccota bacterium
CCCGATACCAGGAGCAAATGCAGCTATAGCTGCTTTGAGTATCAGCGGTTTTCCCGCTGATAATTTTATTTTCCTGGGATTCCCGCCGCATAAAAAAGGTCGTCAAACTTTTTTTAAAAAGTTGATTGATTATGAGAAAACTATTGTGTTTTATGAGTCGAAGCATAGAATAATTAAGACTCTCGATGCCCTAAGCCAGGTTATGGGGTTACGGGCTCTTTTAGTAGCTCGCGAACTAACCAAGCAGTTTGAAACGCTCTATCGGGGCGTGGCACAGGAAATTTTGCAACAGCTTAATCGGGAGAAAATTTTGGGTGAATTTGTAATAGTAATTGCTCCAAAAAAATGGCAGAAAAATTCTATATAACAACTTCAATCCCGTATTTGAATGCGCCGCCTCATGTCGGTCATGCTTTAGAATTTATCCAAGGAGACGTGCTTGCCCGTTATGCCCGGCTGCAAGGATATAATACTTATTTCTTAACCGGCACGGATGAACATGGAGCCAAAATTAAAAGAGCCGCAGATGCTGCCGGTAAAGATCCTCAAAAATTCGTCGATGATCTAGCAAAGAAATTTATAAATTTGACTAAGGCACTCAATATTTCAAACGATGATTTTATTCGGACTTCAGATAGGAAGCGTCACTGGCCGGCAGCGCAGAAAATCTGGCATCGCTTGGCGGCAGCCGGCGATTTATATAAAAAGAATTATGAAGGGCTCTATTGTGTTGGCCATGAGGCATTTATTAAAAAAAGTGAATTAGAAGATGGTTTATGTCCGATTCATAAAACTGAACCGGAAATTATTAGAGAGGAAAATTGGTTCTTTAAATTAACAAAATATAAAAATGAAATTAAAAAACGAATTGAAAGTAATGATTTTTATATTATTCCGGAAACACGTAAGCAAGAAGTATTAAATCTTTTGGATGATGCAGAAGATGTTAGTTTCTCACGGCCAGCGAAAGATCTTTCCTGGGGAATTCCAGTACCGGATGATTCAAGCCAAACTATGTATGTTTGGGCGGATGCCCTTACAAATTACATTTCTGCTCTTGGATATATTGATGACGATAAAAAATTTCGGACATTTTGGCCGGCCGACGTGCATTTGATTGGCAAGGATATTCTTCGTTTCCATGCCATAATTTGGCCAGCCATTCTATTATCAGCAGGTCTGGAATTGCCAAAAGCAATATATGTTCACGGTTTTATTACCGTTGATGGTCAGAAAATGTCAAAAACGTTGGGTAATGTGATTGATCCCTTTAATTTAGTAGAAAAATACGGGGCGGAAACAGTCCGTTATTTTCTGCTCCGGGAAATTCCATCCGGCGATGATGGTGACTTTTCGTCTAAAAATTTAGAAACGCGTTATAATAGCGATCTAGCCGATGGGATAGGTAATTTAGCTGCCAGAATTTCTGCTTTAGCTGAAAAAGAAACGTTTAAATCCGGAACGATAATTGATAAAGATATATTAAATAAAATTAATGAGGTAAGAACAAAAGTTGGTTATGATTTAAAAGAATTCAAATTACATGAAGCTCTAGCCGTTATTTGGGATTTAATTGCTTTTGGCAATGCTTATGTAAATCAAAATCGAATTTGGGAAACTCGAGATTCTCAAAAGATTTTTAGTTTAGTTGTGCTTCTCGATAACATCGCTTATTTGCTCCTGCCATTTCTGCCTCAAACAGCTGAAAAAATTACACAGGCTATTCAATGGAAAAACGGGGTGCTTCAGATTCACAAAGGTCAAAATCTTTTCCCTCGCCGATTATGAAAATTTTTGACACTCATTGTCATCCGCAATCTCCTCAATATGATCATGATAGGGAAGAAGTAATTCGCCGAGCGCTTGATGCCGGCGTTTTTATGATTTGTGTCGGCACAGATTTAAAGACATCGAAAAAAGCGATTACGCTCGCTCAGCAATACGATGGCATCTGGGCATCAGTCGGTCTGCATCCCAATGACAATCTTGATGAAAAATATGAGCAAGGTGAATATAAAAAATTAATGGCAGAAAAAAAAGTCGTAGCCGTCGGTGAAGTAGGCCTCGATTATTATCGGACTACTGATTTGGATAAGAAAAAATTTCAGCGTGAACGGTTTGAAAAGCAGATTCAACTCGCTGATGAATTTAAAAAACCACTTATTATTCATTGTCGTGACGCTCATAAAGATATGATTGAAATTTTAATGGCTCATCAAACACAATTAAATGGGGGAGTAATCCATAGTTTTACGGGAACATATGAAGATGCTAAAAAATATTTGCAACTCGGATTCTTTCTTGGATTCAATGGCATCATTTCTTTTACTGGTTCGTATGACGAGACGGTAAAAATTGCATCTCTTAATCAAATTTTACTGGAAACTGATGCGCCTTATCTTGCTCCGGAACCATTTAGGGGCAAGCGCAATGAACCAATTCATGTAAAGGAAGTAGCCGAGCATGTCGCCAGACTCAAGGGAACAGTAATCTCAGAGATTTTTAATCATACAACTGAAAATGCACTTAAACTTTTTAGAATAGAGCTTTAGTAATCTTTAAGCTGGTTATCTAGTAATCTTTAGTAAGGTTATATTAAAAAAGCAAGCATTTATGCGATATGTCGGATGCCTATATCATCATATCGCATTTTTTGTTTCAGTTTAATCATTTTGTGGGTTTTTATTTCCCCTTAATTTATAGTGATTATGGGCATTAAATTAGTCATTTTTGAACTCTAGATTTAATAATAATTTGATTAACAGGTCAATTAATAATTTTTATTGGAAATTTTAGGTTTAAAATTTTGAATTTTAGTTATCCACATCACACCCTTGTCGGATTATCTGATCCATCGGATAATTAGGATGTTTGATCCGACATTCCTTGAAAATTATAGAAATGTCGGCACGTCGGCTAGTTGGAAAGCTTTTGAGGGGTAGCAGTCTTGAACCCTTCTGATTCCGACAATTCAGGATCAAAGAATAGAGATGGTAAAAATGCGGAAATTGATGCCACTGACAGCTCAACTGGAACAAATGATCTAGAACGTGCCGCAACTTCCTCCCAGACGCCAGAATTGCCCAATGGTGATGCGAGTTTAAGCGAAGTTGAAGTTGAGGGTAAGAGGTTTATAGCCACATCAGTGCTAGCTCGGAATTTTGGTTATGACTCTGACCACATTGGACGATTAGCGCGCCAGGGGAAAGTAGAGAACATTCGAATAGGGAAACGATGGTTTGTAACGCGGACATCGCTTCAAAACCATAAACGTGAAGCCTATGAACAGAAGCGTTTATCTGCGCTCCAAAGCATCAAAGTAGTTAGAAATGTTTCTCCAGAAGTTAAAGAGCTCCCTCGAAGGCCTATAATAGTACCTTCATTAGCTCTTTTCCATGTAGCCGACCGATTACGGGCAAGTAGGATATACTTGAGTTCATCTTTCAAAGGTGGGTTCAATTATATCCTCCTTGCCCTTTTTGTTTTGGCGGTTCTACTATCTCCAGTGTCTGGAGACTATCATCCAAAATATGCCTTAAATCCTAGAAAATCATATTCTTTTTGGAATAATATAAAGACTGATTTGAGCAAAAATTCTTCATATGCGTTGAATGCAGTCAAAGATACCGAAAGATTAGCCATTAAAGGTATTTCTTTGCCAAAGCAACCTGTACTTTATTCAGTTAAGTTTAAAGGGATTCATCCTTTTCCCAATAATCACCAACTATTATCCCTCTTTAATCAAAAGATCCAAGAATTTAAAAATCAATCACAGAATATTATCACGTTATTTAATGATAGTTTTAGGTCCGATTACACTCTTAATTTCAAAAAACCACCCCATCCGACATATGGCTTAAATATTAAGGAATTTAGTAACTTTAAGCCCAGATCAGTCGGACAAATCTGGCAAGAATTACGGCAAAATTATTGGTTGCGAATTCCGCAGACTGTCACGTTGCTACCCAGGCCAAAGTTAAGAGAACCTATTTCTACTCAACGGCAATTAACTTTAAACTTACCTGATTTAAAAGAATTGAACCGATTTAGTTGGAATTATATATATAAAGCTGCGGATAAGCTCAACATTGCTTATGGAAACGGCCTTTCTATTTTACGAGAAGTCCCATTTTATAAAGGAATTCATTATCCTATAGCTTATCGCGAATCAAAATATGACTATGGTTTCTCACAAATCATTAAAAATCTTGCTGGAATACGCACTCTTCAAGTTCGCTTAGGGATTGCTTTTTATCCTTTCAACATTTCTCTAAAACATCCGACATATGGCTTAAATATTGAGGAATTCAGTGGTTTTAAGCTTCAGTCAACCTGGCAAAATATTAGAAAATCAATATTAATTGGCGATCTCTCGTTGCATAATGTGCAATTCAAGCAATTTAACTCGGTTAAATCTGAAATTGCCCAATACCAAAATTGGATAAAAGAGAGTGTGAATAAACCGAAGCCCAGATTATCACTCGGCTATTTATCAGGTAAAAAGCTTTTAAAAATACTTTCCAGGAATATAAATTCTTGGGCAGAGAATTCATACGCCCTATATTTGAACTTCTTTAAAGAGAGGCCAGAAATTTCATTTCTGCCTAAAATATCATTTAATTTTCCATGGAAAGGGATAAAATTGTCATCCGGCATTGTTCGTGTTTCTCCAGTTCCATCGCCGCAAGTAAAGGAAAATCCACCAGTTAGTGAATTGCCGGCTGAAAATGACAAAACATTAATCAGTGAACTGCTTCGCTGGTTCCGTTTTAGTTCAAACACAACCCCTCAAGTAACACGCACCGTCACAACTAGGGTAGATGAGAAATATATCCGGAGCGTAGTCAACACTGTCCTTAACGAACGCCTGCAATTACCGCCCCTTGAGCAATTTAATAATCTGGTCAGTGAATTTAATGGCATTAAAGATATCGTCAGTAAAAATGTAATTGATTACTCAAAAATTACAGCCAATTATGTTTTCTCGAATGTAAATGGTGTGCTTGATACTACTGAATTCCAGGGAAAAAGTTTAATTGTAAGTAATTCTGTCTCTGCTTCGCAATATTCTGGCCCCGCCTTTAATGGTATCTCCAACTGCAACACAGAATCCCAGACCCTTAATTGGGACTCTAGTACCGGTAAATTCTCCTGTTTGACGGATGATTCCAGTGTTGGCTCAGCACCCAGGACGGAAAAAAGCGGCACTCAAGTGTTGGCAAATTCAAGCATATTTAATTTTGATGATGGCAACTTTAACGTTGTTGCTTCGGGTACCACAGAAACAGTTATTAATCTTGATTGGACTAACGGTCCAGCTTCCCGCTCCGCCAACCAAACCATCACTGGCTTTTGGATATTTAATAATCGCGCCTCGGTGACAAGTAACTTTGAAGTTCAAGGCAACGCTTCTGTCTCGGCTCTCTTTGGCTCCGCCTTCACGGGTATATCCAACTGTAATACTGAATCTCAAACTTTGAATTGGGACTCTAGCAGTGGCAGATTCTCTTGTTTGTCTGATGATACAGGTGCTGGCGGCTCTGCTGCCCCCTTTAAGGGTGTCTCTATTCGTGAAGGATCAGGCGCCTTTACTCATTATGGTTCTATCTCCTTTGAGGCTGGTAACTTTAATCTAACCGCACCTACCGCTTCTGAATCCTATGTGAGATTAGATTGGTTAAACGGCCCAGCTTCCCGTTCTGCCAACCAAACCATCACTGGCTTTTGGAACTTCACTGCAGCTTCTACCCAGTTAACCGGCTTAGAACTGACTAACAATGCATCCATT
>DASPWL010000068.1:0-11209 GCA_035637795.1 Minisyncoccota bacterium
ATGAACCGTCAGGCAAGCGAAAAACAGATATAACCCGGCCGACAGTTCCGACCTGAAATAAGTCATCCTGACCAATCTCATCCTCAATATTTTTCTGGGTGACAAATAAAATCAACTGGTCCCGCATCATAGCATCATTAAGCGCTTTTACTGATTTAGGCCGTTGGACAATTAACGGCATAACGATCTTGGGAAATAAAACCGTATTCTTAAGCGCTATGAGCGGCAATTCTTCAGGGATAATAGTGTTATGAACGTTTTGATGTGGCATAAGTAATATTTATTGATAGGTTAATAAATAAGACGTTCAGGAAATAACAGCCTTTCTGTCTTAAGATAACAATTTTACATGAAAATTCTTAGAAATCAACCCCAGCTAACCTTACTCTTAATTATAAAACAAATGTCTCGTGCATGTTGGGTATAACTACATCAATAGCCAATTTATCTCGGGCTAGAACAGCTAATGACTGGGCGCTTTCTTCTTCTCCTTGAACAATAAAGAGTTTCTTTAAGCCCTCGCCAGTATTAGCTTTTTCAATTAATATCATCAATCCTGCTTGGTCAGCATGAGCGGAATAAGCGCCAATTGCCTCAATATGACAACGAACAGGGACCTGCTCGCCCAAAACTACCACTTCTTTTTCTCCATCTAATATTTTGCGACCAAGACTGCCTTTAACCTGATAGCCAATAAATAAAATTGTGCTGTTCGGATCAGATAAATAACGACGTTCGTGGTGCAATATACGGCCACCGTGAGACATTCCCGAGCCGGCAATAATTATCTTCGGTGCCGGTACCTCATTTATTTTTTTTGATTCGCCTGTTGAAGGCGTAAATTTCAGCCATGGGAAGTTAAATAAGCCCTTATTATTTTTTAGTATCTCTACTGCTGTGGGATTGAAAAAATGCGAAAAACGGCCATATACTCGCGTGATGTGAATTGCCAACGGACTGTCTACAAAGATAGGCACTTTTGGCAAGCGACCTTCATCAAAAGGCTTGTCAAACTCCAAAAGTAACTCTTGAGTCCGTTCCAAGGCAAATGATGGAATCATAAGCACACCTCTTCGTTCCACTGTCTCCTTAATAACCGCCAATAATTTATCTTTCCGCTGTCCTCGCCCCTCATGAAGCCGGTTACCATAGGCCGATTCAATTACTAGATAATCAATATTAGTCGCGTAATCAATGGGATTCAATAAAAGTGTCGGCGGATTACCCACATCTCCCGAAAACAATATTTTCTTAATAATTTCTGATTCACGGACTCGAATTTCAATGGTAGCTGCTCCCAGAATATGGCTAATCTCTCGAAATATTACGGAAACTGACTCGTTGAGAACAATAACTTTGCCATATGATATTCCTCTTGTAAGTTTTAAAAGCCCATTCATATCAAGCCGGTTATATAACGACTCGTGCCCCATTGTTTTTGCCTCATCTGAAGTCTTATCGAGTATATCCGGCAGTACCACTTCCAGAATGCCCTTGGTTGGCTCCGTAGTAATCACTGTGCCTCGAAACCCCTCTTTGAATAGCTTGGGCAAGCGACCAATATGGTCAGCGTGGCTGTGAGTAATCAGCACATAATCAATCTCGGCCGCCTTATAAACAAAGGGTTGGTAATTGAGCTCTTCACTAAACCTTGACCCCTGAAAAAGGCCGCAATCGACAAGTATGCGCAACTCTCCCGCTTCAAGAAGATAGTTAGCTCCGGTAACGGTCTTTGTCCCTCCAAAAAATTGGAGCTTCATCCCCACACTCACTGAAGAATAGTGGCTGATATTCCGCTGTGCTCTGTAATAAGCCCAGGCGTAGCCATATAATTCTTAAGGTTTAATCTATATAAATCGGGCCACACTCTCTAGAAATGGTTCTTCAGTGAGTGTGGGGGTTCATAACAATAAAGTTATGGCATAGCCAATAATGCTCATAGTAGCAATGGGTGGCAAAGCCGCCATTGCCCGCCGTTGAGGTTGGTTTACAAACAGCAAATGAGTTATAAATAATCCTCCTGCTGCAAATAAAGTTACGACGAGAGCATCAATAAGCGAGCGGGATACGAGTGATGATGCAAAAATTGCCGGTAAAGCTACATCACCCGATCCAAGAATCATTAACTCTTCACCAATTTTAATGTTACTTCGCCGAGCCAAAAACCCTTCCCATCGTTGAGGTATTAAAAAACCAAAAACAGAACCGCTGGAAACCATGGCCTTAGCCATTTTAACCATATGTCCGGTCCAATACACAGCAATAATGTCATAAGCTGACAGACCCACCAGTATGAATAGTCCGATAAGAGGTGTAATGCTTAATCCCAAAATGGCAGCAATACCAGCCAAAGAAAGTATGATAGCAAAATTATGAATTCCGACTGATGGCCAAAGATACATAATGGCTATAATACCCAAGGCAAGCAATAAGTCCCACGGCACCGGTAATATTGATGCCAGAGAAATTTGAATTCCAGCAAAAATAATTAAAAGGAAAAAAATCCGAAGAATTACTCCGGCCAATTTTGGAAAACGAGACATAATTAGAGAAAGGATTGCAAAACTTCCAATAAATACTAGAATTGTTGCCCAAGAAAATTCAATTGGCTGTACGACTGCCCGTTCTTTATTGAAATTAAAGACAGTTCGATAAGCAACAAAAATAGCGCTGCCGAGAGTAAGAAAGAATAATAGCAGTTCTTTCAAGAGAATTTCGCTGCGGAGTTTCATCCCGTTAGAAATCTAACCATACTAAAGGGTAATTGCTTACCGATAATATGCTTAAATAAATTAAGTTCAATTATTAAGCTTTGTTTAGCGAGACTTCTAACGGGATTCATTCCTCTATTTTACAATAATTGTGCCAGTTTCCTCAATGTTCCTCTGATTGTGATAGCCAAAGATACCTTGAATGGTAAAGGTAAAGCTAAAAATGCTTCCTTGAGGAATATCCCCCAGACTGTCAAATCCAGGCAAACTATCATGCTGTAGATCAGAAACAATTCTCAAGGAAAAGATACTCTCATTTTTAAAACGTACTGTATCGCCGGCATGAATACGCAAATTAGTGGGACTAAACACACCGGCCCGATAGGAAACTGTATAGATTCTAGGTGGGTGCTCTGATGCCAATGGCAATTCCAGCGAACCATTAACAGTTGCATCCAGGGGTTCAGAATTGGCATTGCCTAAAATACTTACAGCTACGGCTGCCCCGATAAGCACTAGAATAATAAGCGGCCAAAGACTGCTTGAATTTTCAAGAACTTTATCATTCTGACTTATTGGTTCTGGAATTTCAGCCATAATCTATCGACATACTAGTACAGAGCAAGTTAAATATCAACGAAATAGGCGGAATTTTTGATCCGCCTATCTTACCATGCTAAAGAGACGAAAAGTTGTCATAAGTAACATACAGAAGAACACAATAAAGGGTAGTGTCCAAAGCAATGCTCCTTTCAGCATATGCTGTTTAACAGCTTTCCCAAGCTGACTCAAGCAGAAAAATGCCAGCCAGAATGAAAAAAAGCCAATGAGCGTCCCTAAAAACCAAAAAAGATCTGGAGACAAAGTCACAATTCACCTCCCTAACAGTTCTTCAACTGTTTTTTTGTCTGACCAAGGCAGCTTACGGCCGCCAGAAATAGCAATACTGGTTTCCGAGCCCTTGCCCGTAATTACCACTGTATCACCAGAGTTTGAACTTGCCAATGCTTTTTCAATAGCTTCCTTCCGATTTAAAACGACTTGAACTTTCATTTGAGCATTCGGCGCAATACCAGCTGCCACTTCATCAATAATAATTCTTGGATTTTCATCATAAGGATCCTCATTGGTTAAAAAAATATGGTCGCAATATTGTTGGGCGATTTTTCCAAATTCTAGACGTTTCCATCTGTCTCGTCCTCCACCTGCGGCACCCAATACACAAATAAGCTGGCCAGAAGAATCTTTTTTAAGTATTTCATAAACAATTTGGAGCGAATTAGGCGTATGAGCATAATCAACAACTATTCTAAATGGTTCATACTGAACAAATTCCATCCGGCCAGGAATAACTTTAATATTTTCCAATACCGGCTTTACCGTCGGCATATCAACATTATATATCGCTGCTGTTGCAATTGCGGCCAAAGCATTCATAATATTAAATTCGCCTCCTATATGGAGATTAAATGTTTGCCCGTATACATCAAATCTAGCCTTATCAGCACTTGCCTGAACGTTTGTTACCCGTAAATCGCCTTTTTTAATGCCGTAGAAAATCTTCTTTCGGGCTGGCAAGTCGCCGAACATCGGAGCGTGCACATCATCAGCATTGATAACGTGAATATTTTTTGTTTTTTTAAAGAGTTCCTGCTTGGCCCGGGCATAATTTTCAAAAGAACCGTGGCTCTCTAAATGTTCTGGATGTAAATTAGTAAAAACAGCACAATCGAATGAAATACCCCAATGCCGTTTTTGCTTGATGCCTTCGGAAGTAACTTCCATCACTACAAATCTACAGCCGGCCTTTTTGGCTTCAAACAGAAATTTTTGGAGCTTTGTCCGGCCCGGCATAGTCATTTTGAGCGTATTGGGCCATTCCCTGTCACTAATTTTAAATCCCAGAGAACCAATCGCTGCCACCTTATAGCCGGCTGCTTCCAAGATCTTCGAAACTAGATAAACCGTAGTCGATTTACCCTTGGTGCCTGTGATTCCAATTACTTTCATCGAACTGGAAGGAAATCCATACACGATGGCACCGATATATGAAAGCAAGCCATGGTATGCAGGCGCAAAAAAATCAAAAATTCGCTTGGGTATAAGCTTTTTAACCTGATATAAAATCTTATCTACAATATTTTCTTTAAGCATCCTAATTAAACTGCCGAATTATTTTATAAGCTAAATACCAAAATTTTGAAATTGGCAGATCAAATGAGCCCGGATATTCAACTTCTCTTCCGCCAAAACCTAGTTTAAACCGCGTTAGTCCGGGCCAATTTCTGGAATCAATACCCCAAAAGTCATAGCTCGTCAAACCAAGACCTTTATAATACTTCATGATTTCCCAGTGCATAAAATAGGGCGCCATAAGATGCCGATAGTCCCGATCCATTGCCCCATGCAAGTAATACGCACCATCGCCGTAGGTCAGAGTCAGTGCGCCGGCAATTGGCCGGCCCTGGAACCAGACAAAGAATAACTTGGTTTTAATTTCCTTTCCGCTTTGAAAAAAATTTATCAATTTTTGGTAATACTCTTGAGGATGGGTTGAGAAATTGTCATGGGCAGCCGTGCGCGAAAGAAGGCCCCAAAACACATCCAGTTCATTTTCTTCCCGCAGCGAAAGCCCCTTCTTGGTTGCCAGATTGATATTGTACCTAGTTTTATGATACATGCGCGAAAGCATTTCTAACTCGGAAAATGTCAAATCCATTATTATTGTGCGCTGGGGCTGAATATGTTTACCAGAATGTTTGAACCCCACATCTGCTAATATTTGAGCCACTTGATCGTCAGCTGGTTCGGCTTTTATGAAAAATGCGCCCACATCCCGAGCCAACCGTTTTATTGTTGAAATAAAATTCGGAAAGCCCTCAAAGTTATCTAAAAATACTGGACCATAGGGGATATAAAGATAGCTTTTTCCAAATCCGACCTCATGTTTTATAACATTAGCCACAACCCCACCGGTTTCAAAACGCCAGGCATCATGACCCAGCGTTTGCTGAAACTCAAGCCACTCTTTAGTTTGTAGAAATGAACTAATCATTTTATCCGGCATTCCTCGCACTCATGATTTAATCTTCGGGAAGAAGTATAGATAGAAATTAAGAGAAGACCAAGAGAACCTATAACAACAAGCCAACGCTTGTTCACCAAAAAGAATATCGTATTAGCGCCCAAAAAGCCGAAGACAGCACTCACACATAGGCCGCAAGTAGCCGTAGCAAACATAGAAGAAACAAAACTAGAAATAATCCCGAGGCTGCCTACGGCCGTGCTACTTCCAACCAGAGCTGTTCTGCGCTGGCGAAAAATAGCGACTTGCATAGTTAAGATCACCGAACTTAAAAGAGCCAATAGAGCAATAAGTGTATAGTCCTGAAAACCAAAAATTTTTGCTTGTAATTTTGGATTATTGCCGGGAATTGTTTTGACCGGGATATAAAAAAGCACAACAAAAAAGATAATGGAAAAAATCATTAATAAAATGAGGAGTTTTCTGTCTCCCAAAATAATTTTTAGGGCCCTAGTTATTTGAGATATGGCTTTATTCATGGTTATGTTCGTCTTCGCCGCCACAGCCGTCGGAAAGATTCCATACTTCTGTTATCTGCTCGCCGGTAAATCCTTTATTTTTAATAAGATATTTAGCAAGTCCTCCATATATATACCAGCGCCAGCACTTGCAACAGCATGGTCCTTTTTCTTCAGAATGCTCCATGGCATAATCGTACGCAGCTTGCTCTGCTTGGCTAAGTGACAGATCATAATACCCCATCATTCTCTGGGCCAGCTCAGCACTTATATCATAAGGATCAGGCGGAATCTCGCGGATATTATTATATTTCTTCAACCCTTCCACCTGTTGCTGATATCTGTGCATGCTCATCTGGCTGCAGCAGGACCCCTGAAGATGCATCGAATGATCCATCATACTTATGGAATCCTTAAAACCTGTGGAACAGGAAGAATTGCCATGTTGGCTTAAATAGTTAAACCGTTCCTCAATGGTTTTTCCCTCAAGAGTATAAGTTTTTTGGGGAAAAAATGTTGGCACAAGTAAAACTCCGCTTATCAATACAGCAACGGCAATAATAATTAGTGATAATTTCTTTGTCATTTATTTTTTCCTAAGATTTTCAGGGCTTCTTTTACTTTATCGTGAAGATTATCAATTTTTTTGGGAACTTGCTGGAGGGCGTCTTTGGCTTGGCCCTGGCTATAGCCCAAAGCAAGTAAAGCTTCCATAGCATGGCTTTCTTGGCCAAGATCAATTTTTAAGTCATCACCAAGATTAAGATATTCAATCTTATTTTGAAGCTCCAAGATAAGCCGTTGGGCAGTTTTAGGACCGAGGCCGGAGATTTTTTTGAGATAACCGGCATCTTCATTCACAACAGCCGCTTTTAAATGTTTAGGTTCTACCGTTGAAAGGATATGCATGGCATTTTTAGGGCCTATTCCTGATACCGAAATTAGCATATGAAATAGATCCAGATCTTCTCTCGAGTCAAAACCAAAAAGGTCAAATGTACCCTCGCGGACATTCATCCGAGGATGAATAAAAAGTTTGACTTTATCTTGACTTTTTGATAAACTAGCTAACAATTTTGGGATCATTGTAATCGTATATCCTATACCCCCGGCATTAACAATTGCGAACGAATCTCCTTTATATTCAATGACCCCTTCGAGATAAGAAATCATAGTCTCACCATATCATATGTTTAAATTGAGCTCAAAATATAAGCCTGCCGGCGACCAGCCCGAAGCCATAGAAAAATTAAACCGTGGATTAAAGAAAGGTGCTCGCCACCAAGTACTTTTGGGTGTAACTGGATCGGGCAAGACATTTACCATGGCCAAGGTTATCGAAGATTATCAAAAACCCACTTTGATTATTTCTCATAATAAAACCTTAGCCGCCCAATTATACAAAGAATTTAAAGAATTCTTTCCTAATAATGCTGTTCACTATTTCGTCAGCTATTACGACTACTACCAACCCGAAGCTTATATCCCTCATTCCAATACCTATATTGAAAAAGATGCAAAGATCAATGAAGAGATTGACCGCCTGCGTCATGCCGCCACTCAAGCTTTAATGGCTCGGGACGATGTGATTATTGTTGCATCAGTATCCTGCATTTATAACTTGGGCTCGCCGGAAGAATATCAAAAAATGGGTCTTGAAGTATTCGAGAATAAAAAAATCAGCCTATCGGAATTTATTCGGCACCTTACTCGTCTTCAATATGTCCAAGACATTGAACTTAAACGAGGCTGTTTCCGAAAAACTCACGATGAAATTGAAATCGTAAATCCCAATGGGATCGATGTTATTAAAATTAAATTTAAGTCCGATAGAATCCTCGGCCTGGCTTTAGCCAGTGTAAAAGATCCAGATGAATTGGAAACAGCGAATCCGAAATTTCACAAAATCGTTGAAACTATCATTTTTCCGGCTAAATACTGGATTACTTCAGATCAAAATATCGCTGTAGCAATAGAAAATATCAAAAGCGAGCTTCAAAAGCGAGTGAATCAACTAAAGCGTGAGAAAAAACATGAAGAAGCGTCCCGACTGCAAGAAAAAACTACTCATGACATTGAGATGCTTCGCCAGACTGGTTACTGCCATGGGATCGAAAATTACTCGATGCATCTTGACTTTCGCAAACCAGGCAACCCACCCTATACTCTATTAGACTTTTTTAGGAGTAAAGGTAAATTCCTGACAATTATTGATGAATCGCATATCACTATTCCCCAGTTGCGAAGCATGTATACTGGTGATTATTCTAGAAAAAGAACTTTAGTTGATTATGGTTTTCGCCTGCCCTCAGCTATTGATAATCGGCCACTTAAATTTCCTGAATTCCAAAAATTAGTCCAGAAAACTGTTTATGTTTCTGCTACCCCGGGGAAATATGAGATTAAAAAAGCCGGAAAGGAAAATACAGCGGAACAGCTTGTTCGCCCGACAGGATTACTTGATCCGACTATTGAGATTCAGCCGAGTGAGAATCAAATTAACCATCTGCTTGAGCAAATCAAAGAGCGCACTGCCAGTGGCGAACGAGTCATCGTCACTACTCTTACTAAGCGCATGGCCGAAGATTTAACCGAACACTTGGCTGAAAGTGGAATCAAAGTCAATTATCTGCATTCGGAAATTAAAACCCTGGATCGGCTGACTATTCTCAAGGATTTTCGCTTAGGAGTTTATGACGTAATTGTCGGCGTTAATTTACTTCGGGAGGGCCTAGATTTACCAGAAGTATCTCTTATCGCTATTTTAGATGCTGACAAGGAAGGATTTCTCCGCAACACCACCACCTTAATTCAAACGATGGGCCGAGCTGCCCGAAATATAAACGGTCATGTGGTTTTATATGCCGATAAGTCTACGAAATCTATTCAAGCGGCAATCCAGGAAACTCATCGCCGGCGAACTAAGCAGGAAGCCCATAACCAAAAACATGGCATTACGCCGGTTACCATCAAAAAGCATATTTCCAGTTTTGACTTGCCAATTACCCGAAAGACAACTGCCCAAAAGGAATATGAGAATGGCTATATAAACTCCTCTACCAACCGAGGACGCAGAAACGCCATATCACAACTTACCAAAGCCATGGAGAAAGCTATTCGCCGCATGGATTATGAGGAAGCCATGGTTATCCGCGAGCAAATTCAAAACTTAAAACATCAGGAATATTAATCTTGCCAAAAAATAATATCTAACGTAGAATATTAGCCTATGCCTAATATAAGATCTGCCCACAAGGCATTAAGACAATCAAAGAGACGCCAGGAGCATAATCTTGCCAAAAAAAATGCCTATAAGAATGCTTTTAAAGATCTAAAAAAACTTATAGCTGTATCGAAACTCGAAGAAGCCAAGCAAATCCTTCCCAGCGTTTATAAAAAGATTGATAAAGCAGCCAAAACCGGCGTTATCAAAAAAAATAAAGCCGCTCGCCTTAAATCTCAAGCTACTCGATTGTTTATCAATCAAAAAACTCCCTAAAGGAGTTTTTTGATTGATTTTCTATGACCTACTTTACCGGGGAAAAGATTAACTTCTTCTTTCTTAAGAATTCTCACCAGTTCATCAAAATATTTTTTTATCCGTTCATCAAAAGCAACCTTGTCTGTTTTATAGGCAATAAGCATATCTAGAGTAACACCGTCTGCCTGCCACGTATGACCACTATCTAAATAGATATTAAAAATCGGAATAATCTTATCTAAGGCATATACAAATTTGCTTTCCTTATCAGTTCGAGCTTCATATTTCTCAATCAGGCGATGCAAATCCTTAAACTCAGGAAATTCTTTTTGCAGCCGCTGGGCGGCATTATATTCCCGTTCTTTTTTTGTCGCCAGCAATGCCTTATCTCCATAAGGCACTGTGTCCCCGGCATATACTTCAACCAGGTCATGAATAAGCGCGTATTGAACCAAACGATTCTTATCAAGAGCTAACTTTTCCGAATCGGCAATATACCAAGCCAGTAATGCTAATTGAAAGCTGTGCTCCATGTCATTTTCCCGTCGCGAATCCCCAACCACAAATATCCGGCGAGTCACGCTCTGAAACTCATGCGTAAGTTGGATAAATTTTACAATTTTTAATAAATTGCTTTTCATTTTTTAGCAATATTCAGCACAATTCCCATTCCAGCCAGCAAAGTCAACAAAGCTGTACCACCATAACTAATAAATGGCAACGGAATTCCCGTAAGGGGGCCTATGCCGGTGATTGCCGCCATATTAATAAAGGTCTGCGACATTATCCAAGTCATAATGCCGATAATATAAAGTTGGCCAAACCGATCGGATGTAGTACGAGCAATTCGAAGAAGCATCATGCTTAAAATAACAAAAAGACCAATAGTTCCTAAAGTTCCTACTAAACCCAATTCTTCTCCAATAACCGCAAAAATTGAATCACCGACTGTTTCTGGTAAAAATCCTAACTTCTGAGTTCCTTGGCCAAAACCCACGCCGAATATTCCACCGGAACCGATGGCAATCAATGACTGATTAATCTGATATGAGGTGCCGCGAGGATCACGGGAAGGATCAATAAGAGCTTTGATGCGATTAATTCGATAAGGCGAGATAATAATAAGCCCGGCCAAGACAATTGCCCCAACAGAACTAATAATAATAAAATCCCTTACTTTAATTCCGGCTACAAAGTAAACTCCCAAAGCAATGGCAACAACAACCACTAGCGTGCCTAAATCCGGCTGCAGCATCAACAAAAGCCCCACAAAACCCATGACTGCAAAAAACGGCACAATGCCATATGACCAGTTTCTTACCCGTTCACTCCGATTGCTAAACCAAGCCGCAAAATAGATTACTAAGCCAAGTTTAAGAGCTTCAGCCGGTTGGAATGTATAATAATGCCCGATACGCAACCAACTACGGGTATTTCTTAGGGTAATTCCAAACTTGGGAACAAAAACCAGAAT
>DASPWL010000069.1:0-6603 GCA_035637795.1 Minisyncoccota bacterium
TGGCGGTTTCAATGTCACTGGGACCTTCATAACTAATTTGAGAGCTGATGCGTTCACGGAAAGCAAAAACTACTCCCCCGAGAATCAAGAGAATGAGAATTGGAATAAGTTTTTTCACAGAGAATTAGAGTGCTCCCTCCCGGCGCAGCCGTGTCTCTTTTTCTTTAGAACCCCGGTTATAGCCACCAATTTTACCATCCGAACAAATTACCCGATGGCATGGAATCTCGGGATTATAGTTTGAATTGAGAACATTGCCCACCGCCCGGTAAGCTTTGGGCCAGCCAGTTCGAAAGGCCACTTCTTTATAGGTAAGAGTTTGTCCTTCGGGAATGGCCTGCACAACGGCTAATACTTTTGTCTTAAAATCCATGAGTGCCATTGTAGCAAAGCAAGCTGAAGGAATCAAAAATTGATAATTGATTCGGGAATTTAGCGCCGGATAATGTGGATGGACGATGGAGCAAATGTATCCAAGGCAATATAGATTCCTTTAGCTTGGACAGCCGAACCAAGATGAACATATGACACACCGACCGTCCGGCCACCCTCGTCATAAACTTTTGTTTGGGGAACTATAGCCAAGCTAACAGCTTTGCCCTTCATATTATTCAAAATAATTACTCTTCCACCTGTATCAACATAAGTAACGGTGCCTTCAAGAAGTTCTTCTTGGGTAGCTTTATTGCTTTGAAAATTGCCGGCATACCAAAGCAATCCCCAAATAACCAGTCCGGCAGCAACAAGCATTGGAAATACACTCCAGAACTTTTGACGATTGTTCATCCCGTTAGAGGTCCGCATCATTAAATAATACTCCGTTAAAGGTATATGCGGCAGTCGCCAAGGGCGGCTTACCTCTAACGGGATTCATATAGTCATTATACCACAGCTCGGCTTTGAAATTTCTGAAAACGAAAGGGACCCTTGAAGTAAAGAGTCCCTGATGTCAGGTACTGTTAAATTCCGAACTTTCTCAGCGGCGTCCAGCGAACCAAGAGACACAGCAGAGCGAAGCCCGGAGTGGGCACCAGGAGTTCTGGAACTCCCAGTACTATCGCCAGCGTGGCCAGAGCGACCAGCGATGCTTTGAGCATGAGCTTGCTCATCGGCACAGCTTGGGCGGACGTCCGGGTTTGCGGGGCTTGATGGCCGGCAGTTCCATTTACAGCCCTATCTTGGTACCCTTGGTTCTGGGCTCCCGAATCAGGGAGAACGGCATATGGCGTATCCAACTCACCTCCAAGGCTAGAACGCTACTTAATAGTATAGTATGTCTGTTTAAAGCGCAATTAAACCTATTATTACCCACTGAATCTAAAAGGGAGCCGCTGTAGCGGCTCCCTTTTAGATCTAAAAAACTTAGCGGCTTAGCTGCATCCCTCGATAGCCAAGATATCCAGCTACAACAACGCCAATCCAGTTTACCATGTCAGGCACGTGCAGAGTGCCGACGACATTCAACAACTGACCAGCAGTATAAACGGCAAAAGCTATAAAAACCCAGCTTGTGACCGTCATATATGATTTGTGGCTCATGAAAATTATTAATTATATTTCGCGCGGTATCCGACCTCATACCACGGCCTAGCTTACACGCTATACCTATATATTACCTTTTCTGTCTGAAAAATTATCAACATGATAGCCGCCAGCATTCCGCCCACCCCAGATGAGACTGTTGCCTGAAGTCCTTTTTGGAAGCTATATTTAAATTCCGAAGCAAAAAATATCGAGGAGAATCCGAACAAAATTCCGCCCCATAATACTCCCGCTACCAAGCCGCGCAATAAAGATGAGAATCTTTCGCCGGCCAAGTCATTAACTATAGCCGGTATCAAAAGAGCAAACAATATTAGCCAGGTAGGAACTTGATTGTAAGGCATAGGACTTAATGCTAACACGGCATTTGATCCTTCAATGGCAAAAATACTAAGCAATGTCAATAAAATTGCCATAATCGTAGAAGAAGCAAAACCAGAAATGTGTCGGTTGGCTACTAATATGCCTATACAATACACAAAGGCAACAATGCCAGCTCCCCAAAAACCAAAGACCTGAAATGGCCCCGTTGGGAAAAATGGTATCGTAAGGATAAAACCAATATCAACTAATCCAGCCAACGCCAATCCTCCAAACAGCCATCGAGCTTGTTCATTTTCATCCTTCCGAAGAATCGGGATAAGATAAAAAATAGTAAGGAAAAGAGAACCTAATAGAATTAAATGAGGCAGGCTCCATGAAATAAGGACATTATTTATATTTTCTTTATCGAATACCCGACGCCAAAATTCATCAAACGGAGCGGCAATAAGAGCCAGTGACAAAAAGAGGACAATCCGCCACCAAGCCAGACCTTTGATATTCCACCAGGCATAAAGTCCGGTAGCGATAGACATTACGAACGCGCAATACAATAAAATATGGGGAGGAATCCAAAATGAATCCCTTCCAACCACTATATGCCACCAACTATACCAATGCAGCGCTAAGAGCGCCACAAACAGAGCCGTGACAATAAACCGGGCATATATGTACCTCGGAATATTCAAGTTAAGCTAATTATAGCACAATGCAATATTCTGTCATTAAAATCTACGCAATACTCCCAGGCGGCCACTATCTGATTTAGACATTTCATTATAAGCCGGCAACGGTGGTGAATATAAATGCGTCAGAAAGAAAACAAGTTCAAAGAATATTAAACCTAACCCTAAAGCCAACAAAAGCCAGCGATAGGTAGAATAAGGCAAGCCAGGCCGATTCGAATGAGGATCTGAAAAATTCATGTTCCATGGTTATACCGATAACCATGGAACATGTCAAATATTGCCTAGTATGCCGGCTAACCTAATCATAACTTCCTTTGAGCGGCGGCCAAGCTCCTGTTTTAAATCCGGGGTCAATTCTGTAGGAACTGATAAAGAGTCAAAACTTAGCGGTGATCCAATAATCAGGTGGGCTGACGGTCGGTGCAGTATGGTTTTCCATATAGTATTAGTGTACCCCAAAGATAAATCCGGAGTTTGGAGGCGGACAGCTACCGGCAGTATGGGAGCATTGGCAATACCGGCAAGATATACGACTCCGATACCGCCTCTTTCCGGCAGGTGCGGTTCAGACATTGGTCTATGAGCCGAAATCATCACCGCTTTGCCGTTATGCAGGGCATCCATCATAGGAATATAGTTGGCCAGATTAAAAATTCCTTTAGCCGGCTTGCCTTCCTTATAGTCAACGGGTAAAAAATTTCTTTTTCCTGACAAGTGTAGAAGTATATTTATTAATGGATTACTGCGGAATGAGTGATGGAGTGACATATTTACCGCCACCAGGTCAAAATATCGCCCCAGGACAAAAGCACTAAGGGGCATATCTAAATCAGTCATATGCGTAGTAGCAATCACTATCCCACCCGAGCTACCAATTTTTTGAAGGTGCTCAATGCCAGTTATTTTTATGTCCCTGATTCCAAGACCGACCATTAGCCGAACCATGGCCATAAATTGCCGTGATGCTCTTTTCATGACCGGGAATTGTGCTGAATCTGCACCGCTTGAGCATATAGTTCAAGAAATCTCTTGGCCACATTTCTAACGTCATGTTTCTTTACCTTCTCGAAGCTTTGCTGGCCCATTGCCAGTCGGCGGCTGTCATCCGAAAACATATCAATGATTTTCTCGGCCAAATCACGCTCATCGCCCGGCCTAAAAAGATATCCGCTCACCCCGTGATCCACCAGTTCAGGAAGCGCAATGGCATTGGCCAATATAACTGGTATTTCCGAGGCCATCGCTTCCATAGCGGCAATACACTGAAGTTCGGCTGTCCCGGCATTTACAAAACAATCCGAGGTTCTAAACAGAGCCGGCAGATCTTCATCAGGTACATAGCCAGTAAGGGTTACGTTATTACCTACATGGAGATCTTTGGCCAAATTTATCAATTTTTCTTCCTGATTGCCGCGCCCGGCAACTACAAAATGCAAATCCACTTTTGCCAGCACAGCCGGTAATGCTTTGACTACAACTTCAATATGTTTCTCGGCATCAACTCTGCCAACATAGAGTAATATTCTTTTGGCCGGAAGGTGATATTTTTCCCGAATTTGCCCATTGGCATGCTCTCTTGAGAACCGCTCGAGCGTAATGCCATTAGAAACCGGATATACCGGTTTGGGAAATCCGCTTTTTACTAGAAAGTTTACGGCAGTTTGCGTTGGTGATGTGACCAAGTCGCATTTTTTGTATATCCAGTGCACCTGTTTCCATAATAAACGCTCAATAAAAGGCACAATTGCTTTAGGCACCGGAATGTAGGGCATAGCATTTTCCGGAACAAAATGATTGGTTCCAACTGCCGCTATATTTAGCTCCTCGGCAATATCCAAAACTAATTTGGGAATAAAAAACTGACTCTGGATATGGACAACATTTGGATCAAGTTGCAAAATCGCCTTTCGCATACTCTGCTTAATAAAAATAGGCGGCACAATCCGAAATGTTTTTTGAACAATGGAAGGATAGGAACGGACTCCGAATTGGGGGATGCCATCAAAAACATAATATTCATGATGGGTTGTCCGAGCCGGTGTGACAATTAAAACCTCATGGCCTTCCCTTATAAATTCTTTGCTAATGCCGCGAATAAAATTACTTGAACCGCATACGTACTGAATTGGAATGTCGTTGGCAATTAATATCCGCATGTAGAATATTGGTACTTAATCATTATCAAGCCGCTTGAGAAATTTACTCACTAATAAATACCCTCCAACGAGCACTGCAACAACAATTAAGGGAGTAATAACAGCATAATAATTAAGATAGGCATTAAATTGCTCATATGAACGGCCGAAATAATAACCTATCAAAAGGAATAAAAGAGATTTAGGCAAAGTGCCAATAAAGTTATACCAAACAAATTTCCCATAAGGCACCCGGGCCACTCCTGCTGCCAACAAAATGACGATTACTACGGCATGGGATAATTTGCCAATAACAAGCGTCTTGCCTTGATGCCTATGAAAATGACCTTCCAATTTTTCTACACGTTCTGCCGTTGCTCCAAAGTAATGACCCCAGCGGTCAATAAAACGCCGCCCGCCCCAGCGGCCAAATGCATAATATATACTGTCACCCACCAAATCAGCCGCCACTACCACCGGCAAAGCTATTGTCAGGCGCAAATAACCCAATGAAGCCAAAAACCCTCCGATAATAGTGATGATCGGGCCTTCGACAACAACAATGGGAAAAAGTACAAAATACTTATAGTGCTCCAGCCAAGAAATAAGTTGCGGAAAAGTAAATATCATTTTCCATTAGAACGTTTTTTCCCATTAAAAAATAGGGGCGCTAAAATAAGACCCAACAATAGTGCTCCCACAAAAACTGCTAAATCATAGTCTCGATACTGAATTGTGGGATCAAGCGTAAACCATAGCCAGGCTTCATCAATAATAAATGCCGCGCCTGCGCCATGAGCCAGGGCGCAAAAATATTTTACTTTAAGTGAGCGCGTCCAAAGGCCGATATAGCCAAAAATTAAAAGAATGGCGATGCCGTAAGTATAATGATGGATATGATAGCCCTGGGCATGAAAGCTGAAATCAGGGAAAAGATAGGTTAAGAGCTGAATAAGACTATAGGTAATAGTAAATCCAATCAAAACTGGAACGGCATAATAGGCATGATATTTTTCTTCTTCTCGATAGCGCCGCAGGAGTCCGTATAAATTTGCTGCCAATCTGGCTGGGTTACGCCACGACGCAGTTGGCGTATCATTCGATGTGGCTTGGGAAGATATGTTATCGATTCCATTCATAATAGCTTACAGATTAACAACTTGCATCGAGTTTGTCGAAAACAGAATAACTATAAATTATTTGGGAGCGGCAAACGCTTCATCCACAATGGCGCATAAAATATGGATAATTGATATATGGGCTTCCTGAATGTTCTGGGTATTGGCTGAAGGGACAATGAGGGGCAGATCACAAAGCTCTCGGGCTTTTCCTCCGTCATTGCCGAGCAGCCCAATTGTAATCAGTCCTTTCCGGTGCGCTGCTTGAAGTGCCCAAAGAATATTCTGAGAGTTGCCGCTAGTAGTGATGGCAATAAATATATCTCCGGGACGGCCCTGCCCGTCAATTTGCCTGGAGAATACTTCATTAAAGCTGAAATCATTGCCGATAGCAGTCAGCACCGAAGTATTTGTAGATAGCGCTGTAACCGGCAAGGGCCGGCGATTGGCATTGATGAATTTGCCGGAAAGCTCCGCTGCAAAATGCTGGGCATCGGCGGCCGATCCGCCATTGCCGGCAATCATAATTTGCCGGCCGGAAGCAAGTGTCGTTACCATTACCTTTCCAATTTCTTCAATCAGCTGAATATCTGCCGCACTCTTGACCAGTTTTAATTTAACCCAAATTGATTCGAAAAGAAGTTTTCTAATATTAAGCATAAGATAATTTTCAAAATTCTTAGATTAAGCAATAAAGTAATATACTAGACTTTTATGCAATTAAAACAACTGCACAAAAAATTGGATGAATTACATAAGCTCTATGGAGCGCCATCACTGACTTCCATCTATGGTGCT
>DASPWL010000070.1:0-2397 GCA_035637795.1 Minisyncoccota bacterium
TGGCGAATATGCTAGGAAAAGCTGGATTCGGGGTAGTTACCGGCGGCGGCCCGGGAGTCATGGAAGCTGGTAATCGCGGGGCTTTTGAGGCCGGCGGTGATTCAATTGGCATCAATATCAAGCTTCCCGCCGAACAGCGCATTAATCCCTATGTTAAAAAAAGCGTGGGTTTTTACTATTTTTTTGTCCGGAAGGTGATGCTCTCCTATTCTGCCCAGGCATATGTATATTTTCCGGGCGGATTTGGGACATTGGATGAATTTTTTGAAATTATAACTCTGATCCAAACTAAAAAAATTGCTACCCATATTCCGGTGATTTGCATAGGTAAGAATTTTTGGGATCCGCTTGATGCTTGGATTAAAGACCAAATGTTCGGAAAGTTTAAGGCAATAGATGAGCCGGATATCAAGATTTATACCGTGGTTGATTCAGCTCAAGAAGCATTTGATATTATTAAGAATTCTCCGGAAAGGACCGATTTTTAGGTCTTCTCATTTGCTCCTTCTCGTGGTATTATCTTATCCTTATCTCGCAGGAGGGTTCGCCTAATGGTATGGCACTGGTTTCGAAAACCAGCGGGAGCAATCCCTTGCAGGTTCGAGTCCTGCACCCTCCGCATGAGGGTTATTATGGAGGGTTGGCCGAGTGGGTTGATTTTGAGCAGTGCGCAGAAATCAACGGGCTGTAAACAACAGCCCCGGAACCACGAGGCCACACAGTTTTTTGATTGAGTCCGCCAATTGGCGGACGAAAAAATGGAGGGTTGGCCGAGTGGTTTAAGGCGCCGGTCTTGAAAACCGGTGGGCGCAAGCCCTCGTAGGTTCGAATCCTACACCCTCCGCAGAATGGGACAATTCGCCAAATTGCCGATTACGGGGATAATTCAGATATTTGCGGAGCATAGAAAGTTTTCTAAATTTAAGTAGGATGAATAGCAATGACATTCAAAAAATGTATACCAAGAGAGCATCATTCTACCATGCGTTGTTTGTAGATTTTTTAAGAGTGGGTAAAACAATAGAAAATTTCCTGCGAAAATCTGATTATGTTAAACCTCACTTCAAAATCTTGGATGCTGGCTGTGGCACGGGGAATGTTACAAGAGCGTTGTATACTATTGCAAAAGAGAAAAGATATGAAGGAGTAGTCTTTAATGGTTTTGACCTTACAGTAGCCATGCTGGACTTATTCCAAAAGTGGATTGAGAAAGTCGGTGCTACAAACATTACATTAAAACAAATAAATGTCTTGAATTTGGAACAGCTCCCTTCTGATTGGAATGGATATGACCGTATTGTTTCTCTTGGTATGCTGGAGCATTTACCAAAGGATAAACTAGGACAAGCATTACGTGGTTTACAGCGACTTCTTAAAGATGACGGTAAATTACTTGTTGTTATCGCAGAACGTAATTTTATTTCACGATTCTTTGTCAGTTTGTGGTGGAAATATACTATGTATGAGGAAAAAGAACTACGGGAGATTTTTCATAGTGCTGGTTTCAATGAGCTTAATGTTATGAAGTTTTCTTGGTACTCCATGTTTATGGTGGAGGCGAGGAAATAATTACAATTTAATTGATTTTAGTAACGCTTAAAGACAAGCTAGGTATAAATAACCGAGTAGTGGTTGTCTGCCAATATGTTTTAACGTCGTCCACTACTCTCCGCAATGAACGAAATGCTTGATTTACGTCAGAAGAAATCCCAAAAAACTTTAACTACAGTTGCTTGGGATATTTTGCCTCAAAAATCTTCTCGCCGGAACCGTTTTTTAATGGCCAGTTTCTTTTTGATCTTTGCAGTTTTATTTTTAATTAGATGGCATGATAATATCTTGGGCATTCTTTTTATCTCGATTGCCCTGTTGGTCGTACTCCCTTTACATCCGGAAGTTACTCAAAGAGTAGAATTTGCGGATTCCAGCATAATAGTTAATGAAAGAAAGTTTTATTACCAGGATATAAAATCATTTTGGATAGAGTTTAAACCTGAAGTAAGAGAAGTGAGTATTGAATTTAAAAGATGGTATCTGCCCTATCTTCGAATACCGCTGGAAAATCAAAACCCTCTTGAATTACGTCAAGCTCTGATTCACTTCTTACCAGAGAAAGAACATACCCAGTCTCTAGTTGATTTAATTGTGCGCTGGCTCCAATTATGAAAAATCATCCGCCAATGGCGGATGATTTTTCATTCTGATCTACAAAGCCGTGATGAAATTAATCTAGCTCTTTAAACGTCTAGTCAGTGTGTGCCCCCGAGAGGAATCGAACCCCTATTTCAAGCTCCGCAAGCTTGCGTCCTATCCGTTGAACGACGAGGGCATTAGCAAGGTCGTCGATATACTATAGCCGAAATTTTCATTGTTTTCAAGGATGTTAATTTGACAATC
>DASPWL010000071.1:0-5220 GCA_035637795.1 Minisyncoccota bacterium
CGATTGGCTGGTCACTGAATGACTTAAACCGAATTTTCTTTACATTTAAGATAACCTCAATCACATCTTCCATTATTCCGGCAATACTGGAAAACTGATGGTCCACGCCTCTAATCTTGATAGAGGTCACAGCTGCTCCGCCTAATGAAGAGAGCAGAATTCGCCGCATCGAATTAGCGACAGTAGCTCCATAACCCGGCATTAAAGGCGAAATCTCAAACTTCGCTTTATTGCCTTCACGCGACACTACTTTCACTGCTTCTGGTAATTGAATCATGTAATTATATGGTTTCCGTCAGCGATGCCAGGTTAGAAGGTTACACGACGGTAGCTGGCAATCTCCTTGGGAAGCATATAGTTTAATTATCTGGAATAAAACTCAATAATGGCCTGCAAATCATCTGCTCTTAATCCGCTTTCCTCCAATACCGGATATTTTTTAACAGTACCGGTGAAAGTATCTTTATTCATTTCAATCCAACCGGGCGCTTCATAATTTTTTAACCATTGGGGCATGGCCACAGAAAAAAACGGAGATGATTTGCTTCCTTCACGAATCGTAATTACATCGCCTAATCTGGTTTCATATGATGGAATGTTTGTCTTGCGGCTATTTACCAAGATATGGCCATGACTGACTAGTTGGCGGGCTTGATCGCGCGACTGAGCCAGGCCCATTCTAAAAACAACGTTATCTAATCGCCGTTCAAGTTTCTGTAAAATAGCCGCATAGGGTTCTGTTTTTGTTTCCAGCGCCCTCTTAACTGTTCCCTTAAATTGTTTTTCCAGCATGCGGTAAATATTTCGCACTTTCTGTTTGGAACGTAATTGCGAACCAAATTCCGACGGTTTTGCTCCTGGCCGCTTACTGTGCATGCCGGGAGGATAGGGTTTCTTGGTCGTAGCAGATTTTGGTGAATGGGAACGCTCCCCTTTCAAAAAGAGCTTCTCACCAATGCGCCGTTCAATTTTTTCTCGCGGACCAGTGTATCGTGCCATATCAAGAAATTATGTTTAGACCCTACGAGGTTTTTTAGCTTTAACCCCATTGTGAGCAATCGGCGTTTCATCCATAATGGCTGTTATATTTAAACCAGTTCCAGCAATACCGCGAATTGCCGATTCTCGAGCCGGGCCGATACCTTTCACAATAATCTTTAAATTTATAAGGCCGAATTTTTGGGATTTATCAATAACATCTTTGGCTACAAGATTAGCGGCATAAGGCGTTGATTTCTTAGTACCTCTAAACCCCAGAAGGCCAGCTGAAGACCAAGCAGCGACATTACCTGTCAAGTCGCTGATTACAATAATGGTGTTGTTATAAGAAACATTGATATGGGCAACACCATTAATTATTTGCTTCTTGGCACCCTTTTTTGGGACAGCCAAAGGCGAACCATTCTCCTGGCCCTGAACTTCTGTCTCTGATTTGGTGATAATTCGTTTCTTTCCCATGACTGATTTATTCAACGAAGCAAGCGAATGCGACGCTGAGTTGTTAATAAATCGTCACCCCGCCCTCTAGGCCCATAACTGCACAGGTCACTCATATTACGAGCTTAGAGGGCGGGGTAAGGAGCTGTTTCTGTGCTCATTACACTGCGCCAGACATCTCCTTAAGTCTTTTCTGCCGTCGGTTTGCGGCCTGAACCCATAGTCTTGCGGACATTCCCGCGAGTTGTCCGGGAATTAGTTTTTGAACGGCCGTGAATCGGTAATCTTCGGATATGGCGAATGCCCTGCCAAGTTCCAAGTTCTTTGTAATGCTTCACATTTTGTCCAACCTCTTTTCGCAATTCACCCTCTATCTTATAGTTGCGTTCGATAATTTTTTGAATTTTATTGACTTCATCGCTGGTTAAATCTTTTGCCAATCGATTTGGATCAATCCCGGCTGATTTTAAAATAATACTGCTCGATTTTAATCCAATACCATAAACATATGGCAGTGAATATAATATTTGTTTATTATCGGGAATGATAACTCCTAAAATACGCATGCTCGAAGTCTGTTATATTTATTTAACCTTGCCGCTGTTTATGCTTAGGGTTCTTGCACAAACAATACAGGCGGTTTTTACGCCTGACGATTCGGCAGTTTTTGCACATTGGCTTAACTGATGCTCTAACTTTCATCCCGTACGAAGTAGCTGCTACGCAGTATTATACCTAAGTTACAAGCGTAGAAGCTACTGTTATTTATATACAATATCCCGTGCGTTTAACCCGTTAGGGCTACTTCGTTAGGGATTCATAGCTTTAATAACGAAAAACAATCCTGCCCCGTTGGCCATCCGGACTTAATTCCAAGGCGACTTTGTCGCCAATCATTACTTTGATGTAATGGAGACGCATTTTTCCAGCCAGGTATGCTAGTATCTGGCGTCCATCCTCGAGTTGAACCTTAAAGGTAGTGTCGGGAAGGGCTTCAACAACAGTGCCGTTTATTTTAATTTTTTGCTGATTGCTCAAGTAAAAAAATACCCTCCCCGAGAGTATATATCAGTGATATATGCCATTGGGTGAGCGTTCCTATAATAACAAAACGTCCTAGAGGTGTCAAACCTCGGGTCGGCAGATTTAATAGCTTATTTCAAACTTTATCTTGTCTTTATCAGTGGGCATTTTCCTGACCCAAAAAGGAGATAAAATAACTCTGGCCGAAGCAACTCCAACTGTACCTTTAAGATAATCCCGAATATTATCTTGCCGCTTCCCGAGAAGATCCTGGAGTATTTTTTGCTCATCGAGCTTTGCATATCCAACTCCAGCAATACCTAGTTGCATATCCAATACACCACGGGCATCATCAAATGATGTTTCTTTATACTCAACTTTTACCCGATCGGGGATAAACATAAGGTTATAATTCTTATCAATATATTTCTTAAGCAATTCATTAAAATCAGTTTCTTTGAAAGCTACTGTTTTTATGCTTCCCGTCGCATTGACAGTAAACTCATTAGCCGCTTCATCAACCTGAGCAGTTGACTCAAGTTTGCTGATTTCAATCCCGAAAATCTTAGGCACTATAAGATCATTTGTCTCGCTAGCAAGAGCATCTTTAATTTCTTTTTGGAGATCTTCTTTAATTGCATCCTGGGCAGTTGAAAAATCAAGTTCAGTCACTACTTGAGACGTACCGCTAGCCCCGCCGGAAATTGGCTGGGTTGAACGGGCATATATTTTTTCATAGCGAGCAGTATCACCTCGCTCCTTGAAAGCTGGCAATGTAAATTTTGTCGGCGTTATATTATAGGTTTGCCCGGGTTTATCGGCAATAATTTCCACCTCAGTTTGACCGGGGACAGTTTTGCCATTTTCAACCGATGTCCCGGGAACACTGACAGTCCTCAATGTCCGGAAAATAAGTCCATCTGGCGTTTCAAAGCGAGTGGTAGCAATAAGAGTTTGAGCAGTGGGACCGTATTCATTATAAATAACAATCTTGCCGCGGGCTTTTTGAGCAACTTCCTTTTTCCCTGTGGTTTGAAAAATCCGAGTAACAGTACGCGTTACTGAAAATAATTGTCCGGGCAATTTATTGAAAGCGGGGTCAATTGTAGCGTATTTATCTGAAGTGCTAACCTGGAGCGTAAAATCCAATTTTTTTTCAGCCGGCTTAATTGATACCTGGGCACTGCCCGATGATATAAATACAATTCCGCCCAAGACAAGCAAAGCAGCGAAAAATAACAGTAATAATGCTTTACGCGAGGATTTTTTATCCGGCTTGCTAACTACAAATGAGCTTTGCGGAAGCGGCTCTGTCTTTTGTAAAAAGAGACCTCCTAGGAAACCTTCTTTCTGCTTCTTAGCCGGCTCATTCCAGATATTGGCATTCGATACTTCTTCCTTCCATGTTCGTTCAAATTCGTTGAGTTGTTTTTCAGTCACAGGACTTTTAGCAGTTTCGACTGTTTTCTTGGATACAGCCGAAACTGCGGGAATAATTTCATAAGCGGCGGGGGTCTTAGATTGAGTCAATTCTTCATCCTCCTGAACATCATCTTCAGGCTGCTTAACTTCCGCCTTTTCTTCCTCTTCATCTTGGCCAGTATTTTCATCGGCAGTCGCTGACTGTTCTTCAGAACCCGCTCCTTCTAATTCCTTATCCTCTTTTTCTTCACTTTCGTCTTCAGGAACTACCGTTTCATCCGAAGGAACGACAACATCCCTTTCAAAAGCATCACTGTCATCCCGTACATCTACAAATTCTCTTTCAATGTCAGGTTCTTTGAGGGCGGTAAGTTTGGCTTTGGCCTTGGCAGGTGTTTTTTTACGAGTAGCCGTCGGAGATTCATTGGGCAGAACTTCAAAATTATAAGCCCGGCCCATAGCCGCTGCCTGGGCATTAGAAGACAAAAGTGAGATTCTCTTACCAGATGTTTTTGCTGCTTTAGCTAGTTCAGTAAAATGTGTTTCTTTACTGAATGCTTTGCTTTTTTTGGGCAGCACAAAAATTACTTCTTCGGCAGTTGCATTCTGAAAAATATCAAATATTTCTTCGAAACTGTCATCCCGAAGAATATTGATTATCTTGGTAGCCATATTAAAACGTATTATAACAATGATGAATAATATTTCCAGTTTTCATGTGGACTTTAGGTTGATAAATCTTTATGAACCCTTATGCAGGTCAATACTACAGACATAAAAACTTATATATTGACTTTTCTATTTTCCTGTGCTATAATTGTTTTCTAGTCACATGAGGTGAAAGATGATGAAAGTGGTAGACAATGGTTCGGGGTTCCGCCTCGTTCTGGTTGCCTTCATCGCCTTGTGCATGGCGCTTTTCCTTCCCGAGAGGTAATTAGCATGAGCTGGGAAAATCTCAAGGCGTTCACTCTCGAGCAGTGGCCAATTCTGGCAATAGTAGGAATGGTGCTGGTCTGGGGAGTCATCGAGATCATCGCCAGCCTTCGCAAGAAGCCTACTCAAGTACATCAGTCCGTCAAGGACGTGCTCCGCGGGTCCCGTATTATCGAGAGATAGTCCGGGGCCCTTTCGTTTTGTGTTAATTGACGTAAACTCTGACCCATAGTATAATATAGATAACAGTCAGCTTAGTTCCCAACAATGTGTACGAGGAGGGCTAGATGAGCGGTAGATTGATTTTACAAACAGGCCCCGAAGTGGATGGGAAAGCCCTGGCTTACCTGGAGATATTCAGGGAGCCTGAAGCCCCGTATTCCAGTCACGGTCACCGGTCTT
>DASPWL010000072.1:0-4790 GCA_035637795.1 Minisyncoccota bacterium
AGTTTATTATTCATGTAACTGCTGATTCCGTGCCCCCAGCAGGAACAAAATTATTTCAATGGCCGGAAAGCAATTATCGTGTTACTCAAGGCTATGGCATGACGAAATATGCCCGTCGGGGAGCATATGGCGGAGCACCTCATAATGGTCTTGATATTGTGGGCGGATTTGGTTCGGAAATCAGATCAATAGGGGATGGTGAGATTGTATCTAATGGGCAAAATGATGGCTGGGGAAATTGGGTAGCGGTAAAACATCCGAATAATATGGTAAGTGTTTATGCTCATATGAGTGCATTTGCACTTTTGAAAGTTGGGACCCCAGTGACTATGGGGCAGGTGATAGGATATGAGGGTTCAACGGGAAATTCCAGCGGTTCCCACTTGCACTTAAGTTTATATAGCAACTTTTTTACTTATATTAAAGATAAAAACGGGCAACTTTACTTTAACTATTTTGAAGGTTCACTGAATCCTTTAGATTATCTATAATTGCGGATTGTCTTTTTGAAAATATAAGGAAAATGCTATATTTATAGATATGATAAAGGTCCTCATCGTCGGAGGAGGGTTTGGTGGTGTGCGTACTGCTCTCGATCTTGAAAAACGAGTGCCTCCGGAAAGTGTTGAGATTACCCTGATTGATAAAAGTGTGTGTCACGTTTTTATTCCGGCGCTGTATGAAGTAGCCTCGGCTTTTAATGTTAGAGAAGATAGTTTCCGGCTTTTACTCAAACGAACCGTTGCCATTCCGTACACAGAAATCTTTAAGGATAAGAATGTGAATTTTATGCAAGCCCAGGTATCCAGGATTGATTTGGCTAAGCGTACGGCGACGACAAAGGGCGGCCACGTCCTTCACTATGATTATTTGGTATTAGCCCTAGGCAGTCAGGCAGCAGATTTTGGCGTTTCTGGCGTTAGATCATATGCCTATCAATTCAAGAGTATGGACGATGCTTTGATGATCAATACTCATGTTGAAAAATTATTTTCAGAGATGATTCGCACTAGCCGAGCTCAACCGATTAAATTCTTGATTGGCGGCGGCGGATTTACCGGCATTGAACTAGCGGCCGAGTTGGCTATGTTTGCTCATAAAATGACTCGTCGCTTAGGAATGAGTGGCAGAAGGGCTTTATTTTATTTATTTGAAGCTGGACCAACAATTCTGCCTTTGATTTCAGATAAGGAACGTTTGCTTATCAGGCGTCGCTTAACGCAATTAGGCATAGTGGTCATGGAAAATTGTCCGATTGAAGAAGTAAAGAATAAGTCAGTAAAACTAAAAAATAGCCGAGTTATTGAAGGTGATATTGTGATTTGGGTGGCCGGAGTAGAACCCAATCATCTCTTGCGTTCAATAAAGGGTTTAGAGCTTACCGAGCGCAGCAAGATAAAGGTGGAAGAACATTTGCATCTTCTTAATCATAAAAATGTATTTGCCGTAGGCGATATTATAGAATTTATTGACCATAAAACCCAACGGCCCATTCCAGCCCTTGGCTATCTAGCTATTGATCAGGGTAAGATTGCCGCTCAAAACATTTATCATTTGCTTTATGGGCATCCAGAGCTGGAAGTCCATAAGCCATTTTATGAGCGCTGGATTGCACCGATTGGCGGAAAATATGCAGTGGCCCGTCTGGGGCAGGGGATATTGATTACTGGTTTTTGGGGCTGGTTAGTTAGGGAGATGGCAGACTTTCGATATTTTGCTTCAATCTTACCTTTGGGAAAAGCAATTTCATTTTTCTGGAATGAAACAAGAATTTTTATTCGCAATGACCCATCAATTGTTTCGTAATCTTTATTTTCTTTATTTTTATAAACTAGAGGGGGAGAGGAAGGTCTTGGTAAAATATTATTACAGTTAAATCTTGTTTTGGTGATTTATTTCTTCATGTGCTAAGTATATAGCTCACAGTAATAAGAATAGAGGATAGTCAGCTAATCTATAGATCCTATAGAACCAGGAATTAAATAATAAGAGTCGCATAATCTACATTGTACGACGCTATACTCTTTTGAATGTAAGTACTTCCCCGATAGATTTTTACATTTATTATCTATTTTTAAAGAGATTAGATTAACCCTCTGTTTTCACTTCATTAAGTATCCTCTCCTCTTTTAGGTCTTAGCCATTGTTTATTTTGATTTTATCGTTAAAATGTTTTAATGCCTCGGCTTATTTTTGATATTGAAACGGTCGGTGTCGATTTTGAGACTTTAGATACAGCTTCTCAGGAATATCTTCTTAAGTACGCTAAATCACCCGAAGACGAAGAAAAACTTAAATTAGGAACAAGTTTTTCGCCTTTAACCGGTGAAATTGTGGCCATTGGCATTTTAAACCCCGATACTGACCGGGGAGCAGTTTATTTTCAAGCACCTGACGGGGATCAAACCAAGTTTGAAGCAGAAAATGTCCAGTACTTCCCTGCCGGAGAAAAAGAAATTTTAGAAAATTTTTGGGATATCATGCGCCATTACAGCCAGTTTGTCACATTTAATGGCCGGATGTTTGATTGTCCGTTTATTATGACTCGTTCGGCAATTTTAAAAGTAAAACCATCAAAGAATCTTATGCAAAATCGGTATTATGATGACCATATCGATCTTTATGATCGCCTGACCTTCTATGGAGCGGCCCGCCATAGAATGAATTTGCATATGTTATGCCAAACATTTGGCATAAAGAGTCCTAAATCCGAAGGTATTACCGGTGATGATGTCAGTCGCCTATTTAAAGAAAAGAAATATCAAGAAATAGCTCAATATTGTTTCGGCGATCTGATGGCTACCAAAGAGCTGCTCGCCTATTGGGAAAAATACATTAATGTTAAGTAAATTTCAGCTTATAACTTATAATGTATTTACGACCCTTGCCACATTGATCAACACATTAATGAGCCCTGGCCTGCCCGAGTGTCGTAAATACATTATAAGTTTTTCATAAATATTTTGCCGTGTGGTACAGTAGTGTAGAAAACTTTAAGAATGCTAATGGCTATGAAATTGACGGTGTTTGGTATCCGCGGGTTACTTCAATCCTTTCCATTAAATCCAAGCCGGCTTTGTACTATTACTATGCAAGTTTGCCTAATTATCAGGCGGGAGAAGCAATAAAGAAACAATCCGCCGAAGAAGGCACGCTGTTGCACAATACAGTTGAGGCCCTGCTGCGCAATGAGCCAATCCCTATCCCCGACTCCATTAAATCGGCGGTGGGTGCATTTCAAGACTTTGCCGCTAAAAATCAAATCCATCCGTTGAAAATTGAAGAGCGGGTTATTTCAAAGAACCACCATTATGCCGGTACGATTGATGTGCTGGCCGAAGTGAATGGCAAAGTTGGCGTGCTTGATATCAAAACATCCCTGGGAATTTATCGCGACTATGGTATGCAAACCGCGGCTTACATTGAAGCCTTCAAGGAAGATTCTTCCATTCCCCCGCTCACTAGTTGGGTATTGCGCTTAGATCAAGCTAAGGTATGTTTACTATGCGGAGCTACGATGCGAGATAAGGGCGGCAATACGAAAATTCGCGGTGATAAAAGATCTAATTGCCAGCACGAATGGTCCCCTATGCGTGGATTTGTTGAATTTAAAGAACTCGACGGCTTTGATTCGAATATTAAAGCATTTCTCGCGGCCAAATCTTTATGGGAATGGGAAAACGAAGACTGGCTCAAAAGAATTGACAACTGGAAAAATAGTTGATTTATTCTTATCAGGAGCAGGTGGGCTCTTACCTATTGACAGTTTCCGGCTAAAGTATACCCGGCTTGTTGGGCTATAGTTTCGTTTTCAAACCAAATTTTATTCTGCTCCTTTATCTGTTTGGCTCCGGGACACCAGGTAAAATGATATAATTTTGATTTAGAATTTTTAGAAGCCACCACCCTAAGATCTTTAGGTCCAGATGTATTTTGAAAGTTATTATTATCCCCGGCTTTAAAAAACATGATTTTATTTTCTGATTTTGAGCTCAAGGCCTGAAGAATATCGGCATTTTCTCCTAATTTAATGGGTGTCTTTTTTAAAGCATTAATACTACCGAGGTTGTAACTTATAATGCTGATTAGAATCACGCAGGCAATCACAAACATATCATTGCCATATGATTTGACGAAGGTAGTTAATTTTGCTATTATATCTCTCATTATTGAGGTAAACTCTATACCATGGCGCATACAAAAGCTATAGGTTCGACCCAATTAGGGCGGGACTCACAGCCAAAATACTTAGGAGTTAAACTTTTTGACGGTGAAATTGTCCAGCCCGGCAATATTATTGTCCGCCAACGAGGAACAAAATTTCATCCTGGAAAAGGTGTCCGGCTTGGTTCGGATTACACTATTTACTCGATAATTTCCGGTACTGTCAAATTCACTACCCGAAAAAAGAAAAATTATGACGGATCTCGCTCTCTGGTAAAGGTGGTCAATGTTGTTGCCAAGTAAAAACCCGCTTAAAGCGGGTTTTTACTTGCTTGGACTTACGATAATTTTGACTGACACAACTATTCCAGGGGTTAATTCAATGGGAATGGTATATTCCCCTATTTTTTTGATGTGTTCTTCGAGTTTAATATTCGCAGCTTCAACGGATACTCCTTTCTGATCTTTTAAAGCCTGGGCAATATCTTTTGGCTCTATGCCATCAAACAGTGTGCCTTTCTCATTTGCCTTGCCGGTTAAATTAATGGAAATATCTTTTAAATATTCAGCTACTTTTTGAGCATTCTCTTTAGATGTGTCTATTTCAGTCAGTTTTTTTTGTTTTA
>DASPWL010000073.1:0-4649 GCA_035637795.1 Minisyncoccota bacterium
CCCCCTATGACATGGACGTGGAAATGAGGCACGAGCTTACCGCCATGCTCACCTTCATTAATAATAACCCGATAACCGCGCTCTAGACCAGTTTTTTGCACAATTTTTTCGACCATTAACAGCGCTTGGCCCAATAATTGAGCATCTTTATCACTGAAATCAGCCAGCGATTCGTAATGTTTTTTAGGAATTATCAATAAATGTACAGGAGCTGCCGGCTTAATATCTTTAATGACTAAAAAATCATTGTCCTCATGGACAACATCGGCCTTAAGTTCGCCCTTAATAATTTTACAAAATACATCTTGGATCACGTATGATTACGATAAGATTTACTTTTTCAACCTCTTCTTTAATTCATCCACTATCTTTTCAAGGGGTATCATTTCCTGAACACCCGCATCCATTTCTCGAAGAATTACCGTGCTATCAATCGCCTCCTTCTGGCCAAAAATAAGCGCGAATTTCACTCCTAAACGATTAGCAATCCGCAATTGCGCCTTAATACTATCACGACCTAATGAAGATTTTATTTCGATGCCGGCTCGCCGAATTTCTTCATACAATAAAAGGCTTTTTCGCTTTGCTACTTCGCCTAGCTGAGCTAAAAAAACTTTGGGCCTTGCTCCAATTTCAGGCACATTAATATTTTTTTCCTTTAAAGCTAGGATAATTCTCTCAATACCCATTGCCCAGCCGGCCGCTGGGGTTCGCGGCCCTCCTAAAAGCTCTACCAAGCGGTCATAACGCCCGCCAGCTATAAGGGTAGATTGCGACGTGGCATTTTCTTCCGGAATAAACTCAAACACCGTCCGGGTATAATAATCAAATCCTCGCACCAGATGGGGGTTAAGTATGTAAGGGATCTTGGCCTCATCGAGAAACTCGAGAACATGCTTGAAATGATTCTTGCACTCTTCGTCTAGAAAATCCATCATTTGAGGCGCTTCTTTGATTACTTCCTTGCAAGTTTCTTCTTTACAGTCCAAAACCCGCAAAATATTTTCCTTCATCCGAATTCGACATTGAGGACAAATCTTTTTTATCTTATTTTTGTAATAATCCTTAAGCGCTCGAATATATGCCGGCCGACAATTCATGTCCCCGATAGAATTAATATGGATGTTATAGCTCTTGATTCCCAAACTATCGAGCAATTTATAACCTAAAAACAACAACTCTGCATCAATGGCTTCCGAACTATCGCCTAAAGTTTCTAAACCGATCTGATAAAATTGTCGATAACGCCCTTGTTGTGGCTGTTCGTGCCTAAACATAGGTTCTAGGTAATAAAGTTTAATGGGATGAGGTCGAACATGTAATCCATTTTCCAGATATGCCCGAACTACTGGGGCGGTTCCTTCTGGCCGCATAGTAAAATCGTCACCACCCTTGGTTTTAAAACTGTACATTTCTTTTTCTACGATATCAGTTGCCTCGCCAATTCCGCGTAGAAAAAGCTCGGTTGATTCCAGAACCGGTGTAGAAATTCTCTCAAAACCATAGTCTCCAAAAAGCGATTCGGCTTTTTTGAGAATGTAATGCCAATATTTTTGCTCTTCAGGCAAAATATCATGCATGCCCCTGGGCGCCTGAAGTATTTTTTCTTTTTTCATTAGCTAAAATGAGTTCTTCAGCAAGTATCTAAAGAACTCTGACTACTGAGCCGGAACGTAATCTATAGCCGGAATTTTTTCTATCTTTGCAAGAGGCCATAATCGCACCCAAGCCTGGCCGGCAAGATATGCGCTATTAAGTTCGCCCCAACGCCGAGAATCTGAACTATGGAATCGATTATCGCCCATTACAAAATACTCATTGCCATCTAACTTTGTCCGAATAGACCCCAATGTTTCCTGGGTGGACGGAAGGTAACTGCTTTCATCTAGCACAAATCCTTTAGAATTTTCGTCGTTAATAATCGTTACTTGGTTATTTTGAATAACAATTGTTTCTCCTGGAAGACCGATAATCCGCTTGATAAAGTATTCTTTTGGATCAAGGGGATAACGAAACACGATGACATCACCCCGCTTAGGCTTGGCAAATCGATATTGGAGTTTATTAACTAAAATATAGTCCTTATCTTCCAGGTTAGGCAGCATCGAGTCTCCCCGAACAAAAAATGGCTGGACAAGATAATACCGTACAGGAATGATTATAGCAAGAGAGATAATTACAATCTTGATTACCTCCCAAAGAAAAGTTCCGAGTTCATTTCCTAAATGTACATCAGTATTTTCCTCGTGCATAGAAACGAGTACTAAAAAGGCATTTGCCTTATTTTAGTACCCAAAATTAATAATAGCACCCCCATCCTATCACATTGCTAAGCTTTATCAAAACGTTATACTGTAACTCAAATATGAAGGCAAAACTCATCATTGGCTTAGGTAATCCAGGTCTAGAATATGAACAAACCCGCCATAACATCGGTCTTATTTTTATTGATTTTCTAGCCAAGAAAACCGGCAATGAAAATTTTAATTTCGATAAAAAACTCAATGCTCAGATAATGAAAGGGTCAATCGCATTGCAGCATAATCAGATGAAACTTATACTGGCAAAACCAGAATCATATGTAAATACGAGCGGATCAATTATCGCAAAACTTAAATCAAATTTGAAAGTTAAATCGGAGGATATAATTATAGTTCATGATGATCTTGATATTCCCTTTGGCAATACTAAGCTGTCTTTCGATAAAAATTCCGGCGGACATCGCGGTATAGAATCGATTATGAAAGCCCTAAAAACTAAAAAATTTTACAGACTGCGCATTGGCACTCAAACCAATGCCATAGAAAAAGCCCACCAATATAACGATAAAAAGCGCGATGAGCTTATAAAAGATTTTGTGCTCTCAAAGTTTAGTTCTAGTGAACACAACTTACTCAAACAAACTTTCGTCGAAGGACTAGATAAGCTAATTTCTCTATTTAACCAATAGAAAAACCGCGCAACAGAGTTCTCACTCCGCAAAGCGTGGTTTTTCTATTGGAACTATTAATCTCTAATTCTTCTTTGGAGATGCGCGATTAACTCATCGGCATGTTTCACACCGCCCAGGCCAAACGAAAGTCCTACCGCAACTGAAACGGCGCCTACCATGCCCACGACGACAATCCGAATAATTTCTGCTGCGACTTCTAGTTGAGACAAAGCTACCAAGAAAGAGAATATAAATATAGACCACTTAGTAAGTGCGCCCAGGAAATTAGCTGAAGCTAATCCTGCCGCCTTAACCGAGGCCCTGATTGTACTCTCGAGAAATTTCGCTACTAAAAGACCGATAAGTAAAATAAATGCCGCAACAATTACATTAGGAATGTAGAATACTACTGTTCTCAAAAATTCAGTTACCTGATCGAGACCCAAGATATTGGTAGCCGCCATCAAGAATACGATGACGAAAAACCACTTTACAATATCATAAAAGAATTGGGCGCTGTTTAGTCTAAAGCCGCTTCTCTCCCATGCCTGCCGAAATCCAACCCGAGTTAAAGCACTATCAATTCTAAGGGCATTTACGATATGATAAACCAATTTCGCCAGCAGCGTGGCTATGAGCCAACCAACAAAAAAGACAAGAATAGAAGCTACAAAACGGGGCACGAAACCGGCTACTCCTGACCATAGCGTAAGCAACGAAGATTGGACGATATTCGAGGCAGACGTTATCTGGAACATGAGACACCCCCTTTCTTGCAAATTTTTTCTGGATTCACAGTTCAATTCTAGCATGTTCACTTAGAGAACTATAGGGAAGCATGTGGATAAAACTAAGCCTCTATTTTCGCTATTTTTTGAGGTAACCAGGGATAACTATTACCTTCTTTTCTTACAATCCTTATAATCAGGGCCGTGGCTACTACGAGGCCAGCTATAAATGTGGCTAAAGCAATGTATTTCCATATTCGCGGCCGCTTTTTTGTAACGAGTAAAAATTCTTGGGATAATTCGCCCACTGCCGATTCAATATCACGTTCTGATCTTGTTTTAGTAAATTCTTTAACCGGATCTTTGTAGGTAGTGGCTTGTTTAACTATTTGTTTAAAATACGCTTCATTAAAAAATTTAATAACATCATAACGGCTTAAAACTCCTACTAAATAACCGTACTCATCAACTACGGCCAATGGATTAACCCGGTGATGTTCGGCAAATAATTTTGCTCCGTCTATCAGACTTGTCTCTGGGGTCACTACCAGCGGTTTGGGATTCATGATTTGTTTGGCCGTAATCCGCCTTAGCTTATTAAAATGTTCATCCAAGTCTTTCCGATCAGCTTTGCTGATGGCAATTTGGTCCATAATATTAATGATCGTAGGCAAATGCATACCTGAACTCTGAATAATCATGTCGTAAGCCGTGACAATCCCCAAAAGTTTACGGTCTTTCCCGATGACTGGAATACCGTCATAGTCGTATTTTTCAAAGAGCTGGGCTAACAATTCTAAACTATCTTCCGGTCCCACCGAGAGAACCTCTTTGGTCATAATATCCTTAACCTTCGCAATCTCAGTCATACTTTAAGTATATAGAATCTATGATTTAGAATCTAGAATGCACTGAACTTCGCTTCTTTGAAAACAGAAAAGGCCAGTGGATACGCAATCCACTGGCCCAAGGACCAAGAGTTCTAGACT
>DASPWL010000074.1:0-9845 GCA_035637795.1 Minisyncoccota bacterium
AAGGCGAGGAAGGCGTGGATTGCGGAGCGGTCTGCGGGATATTGTGCGCCCCGGAGACAAAGCCGCTGGAAATCACATCAACTCTGATTTTACCGGCGGCAAATGGAGAATATGACTTTGTAGCTGCGGTTCAAAACCCCAATTCTGTTTACGGTGCTTCCGATATTGGATATGAAGTGATTTTCTATGATGCTTCTGGCAATGAAGCGGGCCGGCGTCAGGGGCTATTCTATATTGTTCCCGGCCAGACTCGTTTTTTGGTTGAAAGCATTAAATCGGAAAATATTGTCAGTACTTCTCAGCTGGTATTTCAACCAGTTTCATGGCAAAAAATAGAAGGCCCTAAAACCGCTATTGATTTCCCCCTTCGAAGGGAGCAGTATCGGAATATTGGCACTGCTCCGGTTTATAGCGAGTATGAAGGAGTAATCTATAATCATTCAAATTTTAACCTCGATAAGGTGGATGTAGTCGTGCTTTTATTGGATCAGCAGGAAAATATTATTGGCGTAAATACAACGGTAGTCAGAACTTTCTTGGCGGGAACAGAACGATACTTTAAAGTAAGCTGGCCATTTGCTGTTTCGGGAGAAGTAAAACACGTTCGAATTATAGCCGCGACTGATATCCTCAATAATTCTAATTTTCTCAAAACCAATGGATCTCAGGAAGAGTTTCAGAAGTTTTAGCTTATATTTTAAGGAAATTGACTGGCCATTATTTGCCACAACGGTGGCAATTTTGTTGCTTAGTTTTATTAACTTGTACGGCATTGACGGCTGGAACGGGCCATTCCTTTATCGCCATGCAATATTCATCGGCATCGGATTAGCGGTTATGGTAGCGCTCTCATTTTTTAATTATCGATATTTAAAAAATTATTCTTCACCAGTAATGATTTTCTATGGGCTGGCTATCATTCTTCTGGGGTGGGCACTTCTTTCACCGTCAATTCGCGGTTCTCATGCCTGGATCATTATTGGTAACTTTCGTTTTGAACCGTCCGAACTGGCTAAACTCGCGTTTATCGTAGTAATGGCTAAATATTTTTCTCAACGCCATAGCCATATCAATCAATTTCGTCATATTGTAATTTCCGGGACCTATCTTCTCATTCTCTTAGGAATGATTTTAATTCAGCCGGATTTGGGGTCGGCGGCATTACTTTCCTTGCTTTGGGGAGGAATTTTATTGGCAGCGGGAATCAATAAGCGACATTTTTTCCTGCTGATGATCGTTACTATCTTTACGGTATACTTTGGATGGATTTTTATGCTTAAACCCTATCAGAAGGAGCGCCTCATTGCCTTCACAAATCCTTACAGAGACCCAACAGGGATAGGTTATAATATTATTCAGTCAAAAATTGCTATCGGTTCTGGACATTGGCTGGGGAATGGTTTAGGCAAGGGTTCTCAAGCGAGCTTGGGTTTTCTTCCCGAAGCTCATAATGATTTTGCTTTTGCGGCTTTAGCTGAACAGTTCGGTTTGTTGGGAGTTATTGCTGTATTGGGATTAGTTTTTATTATAATTGCTAGAATTTTATACATTGGTGAACGAACCCACAATAATTTTGGGAAATTATTTTGTTTGGGCATGGCGATTTTAATTACGGTTCATACAATTGTGAATGCCGCGGTCAATTTAGGGCTGTTGCCGATTACGGGAATTCCATTTTCATTTATAAGTTATGGTGGCAGCCATCTTTTTGCATTAATGCTTGGCTTGGGAATAGTACAAAGCATAAAAAGATACGGATAAGGACTGCATTGGAAATTTTAATTACTAAATCCTAATTTCTAAACAAATTCCAATTTTTTAATTTAAAATTTAGGCATTGGTTAAGATTTAGATATTAGAAATTAGTAATTTTTAACTATGGATCTGATAATAAACTTCAAAAGCATTGGAAATATAGCATTAGAACTCAAGCAAGATAGAAAGTTGATCGATATCCTTGACTTTTCATTTAAGGCTGATCTCGATACTGTTCTTATTGATACTGTTGACAAGTTTTTGAAAAAGAATAGAATAAATCTACTGTCGTTAAATCGTATCACCATAGCGGGTGACATTGACAAACATAGCTCCGCCTATACCGTAGTAAAGACATGGATTTCTGCGGTAAAAGGCATTAATGAGGGTCATAAGTGGTAGGTTTTTAGGAAGTCGTAATTTAGTTGTGGCTTTCTAAAAACATAACAATTTCGGGATAATCTGCTCCACCCCCTGTAAGTAGATTTACCCGAGGGCCCGTGATTCCGACAATGCGTCTACAATAAAGCAAGTTATATTCAGCCAAACACGACTGGTGAGCCGTGTTTTGCGTCGTTAGCTTGTTTTCAGACGTGGACAGTTATTGGCCTGCGTATTTTTATAACGCTTAAATAAGCGCATGAGAAAAATATTTTCTAAATATAATATTGACCAATTCGAGGCTCCGAACTTGGTGCAGGTGCAATTAGATTCATATAAATGGTTCTTAGATATAGGTTTAGATGAGTTGCTTAATGATGTTTCGCCGATCGAAGATTGGACCGGTAAGGAACTTGAATTAAGTTTTCTGGATTTTAAATTGGATGAGCCTAAATATAATGAGCGGACAGCAATTGAGAAAAATATTTCCTACGAAGCTCCCCTTAAAGTTAAGGTAGAATTGCGCAATAAGCGTACCGGTGCCAAAAGGGAACAAGAATTGTTTATTGCTGATTTGCCGCTTATGACTCCACGCGGCACCTTTATTGTTAACGGTGTTGAGCGGGTTGTAATTTCACAGCTTATTCGAAGCCCGGGAGCATTTTTCTCGTTATCACGATCAAGCCGCTATAAGCGGTTTTTCGGTGCAAAATTAATCCCTTCCCGAGGCGCCTGGCTGGAATTTGAAACTGAATTTAATGGTGTTATCTCGGTTAGGATTGATCGGAAAAGAAAAGTTCCGGCCACAGCTCTCCTGCGGGCATTTGGCATTAGCAGTGATGAGGAAATCAAGAAATTATTTGAGGATGTTGATAATGATCCAAATACTAAATATATTCTGGCCACTATTTTAGCCGACCCGTCCTCAAATGAAGATGAAGGATTAATTGAAATGTATAAGCGCATCCGTCCGGGAGATCCAGCCACACCCGATACAGCTAGGCAGATGATAAATAACCTATTCTTTAATCCTTCCCGATACGATCTTTCTAAAGTTGGTCGTTTCAGGATGAATAAGCGGTTTAATCAAGATTGGGATTTAGAAGATAAAAAATATAGGATTTTGAGTAAGGAAGACATTATCCATCTAGTTAAGGAAATTATCCGGCTTAATAACGATCCCGGTGCCCAGCCTGACAGCATCGATCATCTTGGCAATCGTAGGGTAAAGACATTGGGTGAACTGCTTCAAGACCGTCTTCGAATTGCCTTTGCCAGAATGGAACGTATCATTAAAGACCGCATGAGCACGTCGGATGTGGCTACAGTCCTGCCATCGCAGCTTATTAATGCTCGGCCATTCGTAGCGGCTTTGAAAGAATTCTTTTCCTCAGGACAGTTGTCCCAATTTATGGATCAGCAAAATCCACTGTCAGAATTAGAACATAAGCGCCGATTATCAGCTATGGGTCCAGGCGGCTTAACTCGTGAACGGGCTAGTTTTGAAGTTCGTGATGTTCATCCCTCTCACTATGGTAGAATTTGTCCAATTGCTACTCCGGAAGGTCCGAATATTGGTTTAGTCGGCCACTTGGCATTATATGCCAAGATTTCACCGCTTGGATTTATTTTGACACCTTATATAAAAGTCGAAAAAGGAAAAGTCACAGGGGAAGTGACTTATATGGACGCTACCGAAGAAGAAAGATACATCATTGCGCAAGCCGGAGCTAAGCTTGATGATAACAGCAAATTTGTAGAGTCCGAAATTATTGCTCGTATTAAAGGTGAACCGGGTACAGCGGATCCAATGCAAATTGATTATATAGATGTTTCACCGCGGCAGCAATTCTCGGTTGCTACGTCGTTAATTCCATTTCTAGAGCATGATGACGCCAACCGAGCATTAATGGGTTCGAATATGCAACGTCAGGCGGTGCCACTGATTAAACCAGAAGCGCCATATGTAGGAACGGGCTTAGAAAAGAAAGTAGCAATTGATTCGGGCATGGTTGTAGTTGCTCCTGAAAGCGGCACGATTAAGGCAGTTGATGCCTCGCATATTGTCCTGGAAACTGATAAGGGCCGAAAGATTGAGTTTAAATTGCTGAAATTTGCCAAGGCTAATGCTTTTACTTCGCTTAACCAACGTCCATTGGTGAAAAAGGGAGATAAAGTGAAGCGCGGGCATATATTGGCTGATGGTCCAGCCACAGATCAGGGTGAATTGGCGCTTGGAAAAAACTTGGTTGTGGCTTACATGTCTTTTGAAGGCGCTAATTATGAAGACGCCATTGTTCTATCAGATCGGCTGGTTAAAGAAGATCTTTTCTCCTCAATTCATATTGAAGATTATTCAACTGATGTTCGTGAGACTAAGCTTGGTCCAGAAGTCATTACTTATGATATTCCCAATGTAGCTATGGAAAGGTTGGCCGATTTGGATTCGGATGGAATTGTTCGCATCGGTGCAGAAGTTCGCTCACAAGACATTCTCGTGGGCAAGATTTCTCCTAAGGGCGAGAGTGATTTAACGGCTGAAGAGCGGCTGCTTCGGGCAATCTTTGGCGATAAATCTAGAGATGTAAAAGATACTTCGTTGCGATTGGATTACGGTAAACAGGGACGTGTTGTCGGCGTTAAAATTTTCTCTCGTGAAGAGGGTGATCGCCTGGATGCTGGTGTAATCAAAAAGATTCAGGTTTCTGTTGCCCAACTTCGAAAAATCCAGGTGGGTGATAAATTGGCCGGCCGCCATGGCAATAAAGGTGTTATTTCTACTATTTTACCGGAAGAAGATATGCCATTTCTAGCTGACGGTACGCCGGTGGATATTGTTTTGAGTCCTCTGGGTATCATTTCTCGAATGAATATCGGGCAGGTATTGGAAGCGCACCTGGGAATGGCGGCCAAGAAATTGGATTATAAAGCGGCTACTCCAGCTATGGCGGGTCCGACCGAAGAAATTATTATGGAAGAACTCAAGAAAGCCAATTTCCCTATGGATGGCAAGGTTCAGCTTTATGACGGCAAAACCGGCAAACCTTTTGATAAGAAATGTACGGTTGGTACGACTTATTTCATGAAATTAATTCATATGGTGGAAGATAAGATTCATATGCGATCCATTGGTCCTTATTCGCTTATCACTCAACAGCCTTTGGGTGGTAAAGCTCAATTTGGTGGCCAGCGGTTTGGCGAAATGGAAGTGTGGGCCCTGGAAGGTTATGGCGCTGCGCATACACTTCAGGAAATGTTAACTATTAAGTCGGATGATGTTTTAGGCCGAGCCAAAACTTACGAATCCATTGTTAATGGAGAGGAAATTGTAGCCCCTCATTTGCCTGAATCATTCAAAGTCCTGCTTTCAGAAATCAAAGGACTTGGCTTGAATGTGGATTTAATTGAAAGATGACAATCTGACATATCCTGATTTCGACCCTTGCCATATTGATTAGTACATTCTTGCCATATTGATTAGTACATTAATGAACCCCAGCCTACCCGAGTGTCGAAATCAGGATATGTCAGATCTCGAATAATTATATGGACTTATCTTATATAAAACTTAGACTTGCTTCCCCTGAAGATATTTTATCGTGGTCTTATGGTGAAGTAACAAAGCCAGAAACTATTAATTATCGTACGCAGAAAGCAGAAAGAGAAGGTTTGTTTTCAGAAGCAATCTTTGGCCCAACAAAAGATTGGGAGTGTTATTGTGGAAAATATAAAAGAATAAGGTACAAGGGTATTATTTGCGACCGTTGCGGCGTGGAAGTAACCCGTTCAATTGTCCGGCGCGAGCGCATGGGTCATATTAAATTGGCTTCACCCGTAGCGCATATCTGGTTTTTGCGCGGCGTGCCTTCAAAAATTGCTTCTATCTTGGGTGTTTCTTTGCCGGAACTCGAGAAGGTTATATATTTTGCCAGTTACATTGTGATGAGGGTAAATGAAGACTTGAAAACTGAAGCGATGAAGCGTATTGAATCGGAATTTAAATCAAAACTCAAAACAACTGCAATTGAGGAAGAGCAGCAAAATTTGAAAGAACTAAAAGACCGCGAGCGCAATAACTTAAAGAGCTTGCGTAAATATCAGATTCTCTCTGAACTCGAATATCGTGACCTCTCCGTAAAATACGGTGAGGTGTTTGAAGCGGGTATAGGTGCCGAAGCGGTCCGTAAGTTGTTGGAAGAAATTAATTTAGAAGAATTAGCTGATCAAATTGAAGGCGAATATAAAAATGAAGTAAATCCGCTGGAGCTTAGGAAAATTGCCCGGCGGTTAAAACTTATCCGCAATATAATTAAGGCGAAATTGCGGCCGGAATGGATGATTATGACCACTTTGCCAGTCATTCCGCCTTCATTGCGGCCGATGGTGCCATTGGATGGGGGGCGCTATGCCACCTCTGATCTAAATGATCTCTATCGCCGGGTAATTAATCGGAATAACCGCTTAAAGCATTTAATGGAGCTTAAAGCGCCTGAAGTTATCACTAAAAATGAAAAGCGCATGCTGCAAGAAGCAGTTGATGCCTTGATTGATAATTCTATGCGTAAAGGCCAAATTACGACTGCGGCTTCAACTGGCCAAAAGCGAGCCTTAAAGTCGCTGGCTGATATGCTTAAAGGAAAGCAAGGCCGATTCCGGCAAAATCTTTTAGGCAAACGGGTTGATTATTCTGGCCGAAGCGTCATTGTTATTGGTCCAAAACTTGGCATTGCTGAATGTGGTCTGCCAAAACATGTGGCATTAGAATTGTTTAAACCATTTGTCATCGGTATCCTGATCAATAAAGGTTTAGCCCATAATATTAAATCTGCCGGACGTTTGATTGAGCAGGAAACCGCAGATGTCTGGGCTGCCTTGGAAGAAGCAATTCAGAATAAACTGGTATTGCTTAATCGTGCTCCGACATTGCATCGCCTTTCTGTCCAAGCATTTCGGCCAATCTTGATTGAAGGAAAAGCAATTCAGATTCCAGCTATGCCAGTGCATGCCTTTAATGCGGATTTTGACGGTGATCAAATGGCGGTTCACTTGCCGCTTACTAAACAAGCTCAAGAAGAAGCGCGGGAGCTTATGCTTTCTACGCATGGAATTTTGAAACCGGCCACCGGAGAACCAGTGGCTGTAGCCAGTCATGACATTTCCTTTGGATGCTATTATTTGACTAGCACTGTTCCCAATGCCAATGGTACCGGAAAATTATTCTCGTCATTTGAAGAAGCAATTTTAGCTTATGAAAATGGAATCGTAGACTTGAGAGCTCAGATTAAAGTTTTGTATAAACCAGGTGATAAAAAACAGCGTGATGACACGGCTAAAGGCGGAATTATTGAGACTAGCGCTGGCCGGATTCTTTTTAACCAAGCTTTGCCTGAAGGATACGGTTTTGTTAATAAAACGCTTACTAAACCGGATATTCGAAGCATCGAAGCCGGTATCTGGGATGAGTATGGTGAAGAAATAACCGTTCAATTTTTGGACAAAGTAAAAGATCTTGGATTTTATTATGCTACTCGTTCCGGTATCTCTTGGGGCATGAATGATTTGCGTACGCCTAAGGAAAAACCCGAAATAATTGAAGAAGCCGACCGCATGGTGGAAGAAAATAAGAAGTTATATCAAGAGGGCCTACTCACGGAATACGAACGTCGCTCTAAGGCCATTGAAATTTGGACCGCCGCCAAGTCAAAATTATCGGTTCTGGTGAAGAAACAGCTTACACCGGAAGATTCTGCCTATATGATGGTGGAATCTAAATCTCGCGGTAACTGGTCGACGCTTGATCAGATGATGGGCATGAGAGGTATTTTTGCCAACCCCTCGGGCGAGTTAATTGAATTGCCAGTCAAAGATTCGCTTAAAGAAGGTCTGGCTCCGCTGGAATATTTTATTTCTACTCACGGTGCGCGTAAGGGATTGGTAGATACAGCTTTGAAGACTGCATCCGCCGGTTATTTAACTCGGCGTCTTGTTGACGTGGCGCAAGATATTGTGGTTCTGGAAGAAGATTGTAAAGATAAGGAAGGTTACACCGTCTATGCTGAAGATTCTAAATTCAGCGGTGAATCGTTGGGTAAAAGGGTGAAGGGCCGAGTAGTTTTGGAAGAAATCAAGGATGCTAATGGTGAGGTTATTGTTAAAAAGGGCAAAATTGTTGATAAAGCGGCGGCTAAGAAAATTGATGAATTAAATTTGCCAACGATTAGAATCCGCTCGCTTATTACTTGTAAGGCTCGTAATGGCGTCTGCCGAATGTGTTACGGTTATGACTTGTCGAAAAATACTATAGTTGAAATTGGCGAAGCGGTTGGCATTGTCACGGCTCAGGCAATTGGAGAGCCGGGTACTCAATTAACGATGAGAACTTTCCATACCGGTGGCGTAGCTGGCGGAGCTGATATTACTATGGGCTTGCCGCGGGTTGAAGAAATCTTCGAAGCTCGCCCGCCTCAATTCAAAGCCCTTATTGCTGATGTTGAAGGCAAAGTTTTGGCTATTGAGGAACAAGGCAAACAAAAAGCCATTGTGATTGAGACAACCGAAGGCGAAAAACGGGAATACCTTGTCTCGCCTAATATTGCAGTGGCAGTAACTCAAGGTGATTTAGTAACTCTAGGCCAGCAGTTAAGTGAAGGCCATATTGATCTTAAAGAATTATATAAGACAACAGGGGATATACAATTGGTAGCTCGCTATATAATTCGTGAAGTGCAGGGCATTTATTTTCCAACAGGCGATACCATCAATGATAAGCATGTAGAACTCATCGTTCGCCAGATGTTTTCACGCATCCGGGTCATTGATCAGGGAGATACGGATTTGTTAGCCGGAGATATTATAGAAAAACGTAAAGGTATCTTGGAAAATGAGCGAATGGAAGCTCAAAAGAAAAATCCGGCAACTTTTGAACAGCTACTCATGGGCATTACTAAAGTTTCTTTGACAACTGAAAGTTTCTTGTCAGCTTCATCATTCCAGGAAACGGCCAAAGTTCTTATTGATTCGGCAGTTGCCGGCAAAGAGGATTACCTGCGTGGTCTTAAAGAAAATGTTATCATTGGCCGGCTCATTCCCGCCGGAACTGGCCTAAAATCTCAGATAGAAGGCGATGGCCAGGCCTAGACAATAAACCCGCTCTAAGAGCGGGTTTATTGTTGCTTAGGGCATTCTATTTGATACAATTACTGGTATGAGGTTTAAGAAAAAGAAGAAACTCGCTAACCCTGAAATAAAAGAAAATTGGGCGGGTAAGTTTGATATTTCTCAAGAGACAAAAAATAGCATCTGGGGATTATTTAGTTTTTTAGTTGCTGTGATTAGTATTCTTGCTTTTGTTGGCAAAGCGGGAACTGCCGGCAATGTGTTAAATTCTGCTTCTCGTACTCTTTTTGGCTGGGGATTTTTTCTTATTCCCATTGCTTTTGGGCTACTAAGTTTTGCCTTTATTAAATCTATTTCCCGTAAGATATATATTAGTGCGGTTCTGGGGACAAGTATTTTTGTTCTTGCTTCATTGGCTATCTTCTTTATTTTAGGCAATGGCGAACTCCAGGATCGTATTGTGCAAGGGGGTTATTTAGGCGTGATATTCGGTTATCCGCTTAGAAATCTGGTTGGCTTTACAGCATCGTTCATCATTTTAGTGGCGCTTATGGTTATTTCCGTGCTCCTGGCTCTCAATGTGCCTTTATATC
>DASPWL010000075.1:0-5166 GCA_035637795.1 Minisyncoccota bacterium
AACCAATAGATACTTTAAACTAATTTCCTAAATATTCATTTATTTTCGGCCGGTCGAATCCAATCACAATTTTCCCATCAATATCAATGACCGGCACGCCTAGCTGGCCGGTTTTTTCAATCATTTCTTTTTGTTTAGCCATATCGGTTGAAACGTCATATTCTTTCCATTCTAAGCCCTTCGATTTAAAATATTCCTTCGCAGCTTTGCAGTACTGACACCAAGGAGTTGTATAAATAGTAATGTTTGGCATATTATCCGCCACTGTAGCATAAAAAATCTTAATTTGCTATCATCTTAACCCTGTGAAGACCAATAGTTTTCGGATTGTCGCTAAAGATGCCAAAACCCGGGCCCGCCGGGGTATTTTATATACGTCTCACGGTAAAATCCACACGCCAAGTTATATCATAGTGGCTACTCATGCCAAAATCAAATGCTTGCAACCAAGCGACATAAAGAAAACTAAAACTCAAGCGGTCATCGCCAATACCTATCACCTCTGGGATAAGGCAATAAAGAATAAAAAAGACAAGCATTTAGTTCATACCCTGCTGAGAACTAAAATTCCCATCATGACTGACAGCGGCGGATTTCAGGTCTTCTCTTTTGGCGCCGCCAAGGAGCATAACGTAGGAAAAGTGCTAAAAAATCATTCTCGACGCAAGCCAGGAGAAAATAAACTGATAAAAATCACTGATAAAGGCGTCTATTTCTTGCTTGACGGAAAAAAACGATTTCTTAGTCCAGAACTTTCAATCCAGATTCAGGAAAAACTTGGTGCCGATATTATTTTTACCTTTGATGAATGCACTTCCCCGCTTCATAACCAAAAATATAACAAAACAGCTATGGAGCGAACCCATCATTGGGCCAAAAAGTGCCTGGCTGTAAAAACTCGCAAAGATCAAATGTTGTTCGGAATTGTGCAAGGCGGAATTTATCAGTCTCTACGAAAAAAGAGCGCCCAAATAATCGGCGCTTTCCCTTTTGATGGCTTTGGCATCGGCGGCTCATTTGGCGAAAAAGAAATGATCCAAACTCTAAAAACCATTATCCCCTATCTGCCGGAAGAAAAACCCCGCCATTTACTGGGTATCGGAAAAATCAAAGATATTTTCAATGCCGTTGAACAAGGAATAGACCTCTTTGATTGCGTAATCCCTACCCGAGAAGCCCGTCACGGCCGGATTTGGACCAATAAAGGTGCTTATGACATTAGGAAAACAAAATACTCCAAAAGTCGTTACGCTGTAGAACGAAGTTGTGGTTGTCCAATTTGCCAGAAAAAATTTACACAAGCCAAACTTCACCAGCTATTTAAAACAAAAAACCCGTCAGCTGGGCGTTTTGCTACTATTCATAACGTTTGGTTTTTTAATAATCTTCTAGAAAAAATCCGAACCTCTATAGAACACGGAAAATTCCTACAATTTAAGCAGGGGTTCCTTCGCCGGTTGACGGAAGATCTTCGCTAACTTTTTCTTCAGTCGGTTTTTCTTCTGCCACTGCTTCGGTCACAGCAGATTCTTCCGTTTCCGCTACCGCTTTGTGGGCAGTATGGCCATGCTTTTGCTGTGAGAAAACATAGATATACAAAATTTCAAGAATGCCGAAAGTATTAACAACTAAGAGAGCAATGAACCACCACTTAGCTCCCGCCCGACCGGCCTTCCATAATGCCAAACCTTTCCAGACATAAGCCCAGACAAACAAGAGTATCATCCACCATTCGGGCGCAAAGGGAAATTGTAGAAAATCTTTATACATGTACATTTAAAATAAGCATAGCATATTTATAAATTTAGTAATGCACAGTTAAATCAAATCTTCTTCTCTTAATTCTTTGAGAATTTCAGCTGGAATGGGAATTTGATCACGCACCGGACTAATGCCTGGATATCTCCAGGCAGTGATTACAATCTTTTGGGGATGAAGACCTACTTCTTTTTTACGCATTTCTTTTTCACGATACATAACCCAAACCTCATAAGGATGTTTCTTGCTCCCGGATGGCTGCATAACTGCCACTGTTCCTTCTGCTACTCCTATTTCGGCTCTTTTAGGTGCCCGTACGACCCGAATCACCCGACTTGGTGATAAACCATAAAATCCCATTTTCCTTATTACATGGTTTGTCCAATGGTACTTTTCATTATTTTTAGGAATTCTAAACTGCATATTACCATTCCAAACCCTTTTTTCCTTTTACTCCCGAATTATGCATATGCTTAATTTCCTTTACCTCACTGACAATATCAGCTTTATCAATTAATGCTTGAGACGCATCCCGGCCAGTAAGAATAAGGTCCATTCCTTCCGGAAGATCGTGAACAAATTTTAAAACTTCTGGGAGTGAAACGAGTTCTAGTTTAATTGCATTATTTATCTCATCCAAAATAAGGATATTCCACTTGCCTGATTGCATTTCTTCCCTGGCAAGTTTCAGACCCTTTTGTGCAGCCCGTGCATGTTCTTGACGCGGCAGCATATCGCCCAAAATTCCCACAAAACCCAATCCGGTTTTTACAATTTTAAAATGCGGAGCCAATAATTTATGAGAGTCATCCTCTCCGGATCGCCAAGGGCCTTTAATAAATTGAACCATCAAAACTTTCTTGCCATCTCCTATTGAACGCAGGGCTTGGCCAAGAGCAGAAGTGGTTTTCCCTTTGCCATTGCCAGTAATCACTATAACCATGAAAAGATTCTACCAGAAGAAGATAGTTTGCAACACTCGGGCAGGCCAGGGCTCATTAATGTATTGATCAATGTGGCAAGGGTTGCAAACTATCTTCTTCTGATATTCATGATAAAACAAAAACCCCGCCTTCTATGCCCATCATCCATGCACATCACGGATACACAAGCTTAGAAGGCGGGGTTTTTGTTTTACTTTAGTAGTTTCCACCACCAAAGTCTCCACCTCTACGGAATCCGCCGCCGCCACGTTGGGGTCGGGGTTCCATAGGGCGTGCTTCGTTGACGATTAAATTTCGTCCGCCGAAGTCTTTGCCGTTCCACAATTCGATTGCCTTTTGGGCTTCCTCGTCAGTGGACATTTCCACAAAACCGAATCCCTTTGATCGGCCAGACATTTTGTCAGTAATGACATTGGCTGAATCAACGGTTCCAGCTTGTGAAAAAGCTTCTTTCAGATCGGCATCGGTAGTGCTGTAAGGCAAGCTACCTACATATAATCTTTTTCCCATTTCTTAAGATGCAATAAGAGCGCCTATTCTCATCCTTTGGAAGAAACTATGCCGCTCATTTTACATCTTGTATTTACCTAGTAGGGCGACCTCCCGTCGAGCTCCCACTAGGAGAAACTGCGCGAGAAACCTACAAGTTATATAAAATATAACATAGAAAGCATTAAAAAGCAATATGGCAAGGGGCGCAAATACAACTTGCTCATTCATGCCCTACGAATATGCGCCATCGCATATTCGTAGCTAGCGCCTACTTTTTTGCGCGGATTAAATATATTATGAGGGTCAAAAATTTTCTTTACTTGTTCAAATAAGCCATACATTTGCTCACCATACATTTGTTTCAGAAATGGGCTGCGAATCAAACCATCATTATGTTCTCCCGTAATGGAACCGTGAAATTCCAAGACCAAATTATAAACTTTTTTTGATAATTCAAGAATAATTTCTTTTATTTTTGGATCACCGACAGTCATTAGAGGAATAATGTGAAAATTTCCGTCTCCGGCATGGCCGGCAATTGAATAAGTCAGGTTATATGGCTCTAATAATTTTTCCAATTGCGGCAAAAATTTTGGCAACTGCTCTGGCCGAACCACCATATCGTCAATAAATGGCACCGTTTGCTTGCCTTTGACATGATGGCGCAAAAGATTAAAACTTTCACGGCGAATTGTCCAATATTTTTGGGCTTCCTGCGGTGTGGGGACCAACCGGCTCTCTATCTTAAACGATTTTAGGGCTTTTTGGGCTTCCTGAGTTCGCAGTTTAACTTCCCAAGTATCATCACCGGTAAATTCAGCAAGAAGAACCAATTTAGGAATACCGCCTCTAAAAAGCAGTCCTAGTTCAGGCAAAAATTGTAACCCCAAGCTAAATATATTTCGCATGCCAAGAAGCTTTACAAATTCAGGCAAAAATCTAATTGCCAACTTAAAGGTTTTGTCGTCATAAGATTCGAAACTTTCTGGCTTAAAACTAAGCACTGTTTTTATAACATCGGCTAAATATTCCAAATCATGCAAAAAGATTACTAGTAACTGGCTATATTTCTTGGGTTGGATGAGTCTGAAAGTAATTTCAGTAATAATACCCAGTGTCCCCTGCGAACCGGCAAAGAGTTTTGTCAAATCAAATGTGCGGCCGTCCCATACATCCCAGAGAAAATATCCCGATGAATTTTTAGATACATGCGGCTTATGCTCTTCGATCAGCTGCTGATTGTCATTAATTAATTCCCAAATACTGCGATAGAGTTGTCCCTCGAAGTCCTGTTGGGCTATTTTAATATCCAACTCTGATTTAGAGAGCGGCTTAATTTCATATTCATTGCCATCGGCAAGCACAACTTTCAACTGCTGAATATATTGCTTTGTTTGCCCGTAGGTTAACGTTTTTTCGCCGCCGGCATTATTGGCTACCATGCCGCCAACCGTGCAAATTTCACGGGATGCGGGATATGAAGGCAATAATAAATTTTTGGCTAAAGTGGCTTTTTCAAAATCACGATAGAAAACCCCAGGTTGAGTAATGGCGTAACTATCTCCTACTTCCAAAATTCGATTAAAATACTTTGCCACATCGAGAATAATCGAATCGTTGAGCGGCCCTCCTGTCATATCAGTAGCGCCAGAGCGGACAGTAAGGGAAATTTTTTCTTCTATATTACTGTTGGCAAATCGAACGAGAGCTTTAATATCTTCGGAATTTCGAGGAGCAACTGCCACTAACGGCTTTACTTCAAAAATACTGGCATCATGACTGTAGGTATTTAGAAGATTTGGTTCATCTAGCACATCACCTTCAATAATGGACCGGAGTTCATTGGCAAGATTACTCATAGTAGGTTTATTCTAAACCTACTATTTTTTCTTATCAAACCTATTCCGCAATTCATGAAATCTTCAACTTCTTTCTGCAATATGTGTACTTGTAAAAACTGTAATAACTATTA